>NZ_JBSFER010000029.1:0-117202 GCF_053594535.1 Streptomyces sp. NPDC001889 | reverse complement strand
AAGCCTTTCAGCGCCGATGGTACTGCAGGGGGGACCCTGTGGGAGAGTAGGACGCCGCCGAACAATTTTTAGCCTCAGTCCCCTGGATCTTTATGATCCGGGGGGCTGAGGCATTTCTGCGTTCAGGGCTCCTAAGCTGGAGCAATGAGATATGACCTTGTCATTTTCGACAACGACGGTGTGCTCGTCGACAGCGAACCGGTCGCGAACACCATCCTGGCCGGCTATCTGAGCGAGCTGGGGCACCCGACCTCGTACGAGGACTCCCTGCGGGACTACATGGGGGCGGCGGTGCACCGCGTGCACGATCTGGTGCTGGAGAGGTCGGGGCAGCGGCTGCCGGAGGATTTCGACGCCACGCTGCACGCACGGACGTTCGCCGCGTTCGAGCGGGAGCTGGAGGCGGTGGAGGGAATCACGGATGTACTGCGGAAGCTGGTCGCGGACGGGGTTCCCTACTGCCTCGCGTCCTCGGGGAGCCATGAGCGGATCAGGGTCGGACACCGGAGGACCGGGCTCGATCGGTGGTTCCGTGACGAGATCGTCTTCAGCGCGCAGGACGTGGGGCGCGGGAAGCCGGAACCCGATCTCTTCCTCCACGCGGCGGCGCGCATGGGAGTGGCCCCGGAGCGGTGTGTGGTGGTCGAGGACAGCGCCCTGGGCGTGCGGGCCGCTGTCGCCGCGGGGATGGATGTGTACGGCTTCACCGCGATGACCCCGGCGGACAGGCTCATCGGGGCGAAGGGGTACTTCGGTTCCATGGCCGAGCTGCCGGCCCTCCTCGCGTGAACCGGGGCCCCGAGGCGAAAGACCCGGCCGATACGGTGGCGGACATGAGCAGCCGGGTGTTGTTGATGTGGGACGAGGCGCTGACGAAGTACGACTTCGGGGAGAGCCATCCGATGGACCCGGTCAGGCTCGCGCTGACCATGGGGCTGGTGCGGGCCTATGGGCTGGACCGGGCCGTGGACGTGGTGTCCGCGAGGTCGGCCGGCGATTCGACCCTCCGGCTCGTGCACCGGGCCGACTATGTGGCCGCCGTCCGGGCCGCGTCCGCACGGCCCCGGGCGGCGGACCCGGCGTACGGGCTGGGCACGGTGGACGATCCCGCCTTCGCCGGGATGCACGAGGCGTCGGCGCTGATCGCCGGGCAGTCCGTGGGGGCCGCCGAGGCGGTCTGGCGGGGCGAGGCGGCGCACGCGGTGAACTTCGCCGGCGGGCTGCACCACGCGATGCCGGGGGCGGCGGCCGGCTTCTGCATCTACAACGACGCCTCGCTCGCCATCGCCAGGCTGCTGGAGCTGGGCGCCGAGCGGGTCGCGTACGTGGATGTGGACGTGCATCACGGGGACGGCGTCCAGGCCGCGTTCTGGGACGATCCGAGGGTGCTGACGATCTCGCTGCACGAGCACCCGAGGACGCTCTTCCCCGGGACCGGCTGGCCCGAGGAGACCGGTGCGGCCGGGGCGGCGGAGGGGAGCGCCGTCAATGTGGCGCTGCCCGCCGGGACGGGGGATGAGGGGTGGCTGCGGGCCTTCCACGCGGTGGTGCCCGAGTTGTTGGCCGATTTCCGGCCACAGGTACTGGTGACCCAGCACGGGGCCGATACGCACTTCGAGGACCCGCTGGCGCATCTGGCGGTCTCCCTGGACGCGCAGCGGGCGGTCCAGGAGGCCTGTCACTCGCTGGCGCACGCGTACGCGGAGAACGGCCGGTGGATCGCGCTCGGCGGTGGGGGGTACGCGGTGGTGGATGTGGTGCCCCGGTCGTGGACTCATCTGGTGGGGATCGCGGCGCACAGTCCCGTTGAACCGGATTCGATGATTCCGGAGGGGTGGAGGGATGAGGTGTATGCGCGGACGCGGGAGTCGGGGCCTCGGAGGATGACGGATGGGAGGAGGCCGGTGTGGCGGGAGTGGGGGGAGGGGTACGATCCCGCGGATCGGCTGGATCAGGCGGTGTTGGCGACGCGGCGGGCGGCGTTTCCGTTGCGAGGGTTGCTGGCTCAGTGAGGGGGGCGCCTTCCGGCGCCTTCCGGCGCTTTCCGGTGGGTGGTCCCGGCCGGTCCGGCCTCTGAGGACGGACCCTGCGCGACAGGTCCCCGCACCACCGTCAGCCCGTCCGACACCCTCAGCCTGTCCGGCGTTTGAGGACGGACCCTGGTCCACAGGCGACCCGAGCGATCCCAGCCCGTCCGGCGATTGAGGACGGACCCTGGTCCACAGGTGCCCGCGCGGTGCGGGTCACGGTCGGGGGCCAGCCCCCGAACCCCCGCTCCTCAATCGCCGGAGGGGCTTGGGTTGCTCAGGTCGCCGGCGGGGCTGGGGTGGGCGGCCCAAACGCCGGAGGGGCTTGGGTTGCTCAGGTCGCCGGCGGGGCTGGGGTGGGCGGCCCAAACGCCGGAGGGGCTGGATTTCGTGCCTCGGCTCGGACGGAGGCGCTGGAAGTCGTGCTGCGGCCCAGTCTGAGGGGCTGGGTGGGGTGGGATTAGGCCGATTGTGCGGTTGGTGTGGGGTAATTCCGTGGTGGGGGGTGGGCTGCGGCAGCATCGGGTGGGTGTTGAGCATCGAAGCGCTTCGGGCCCATCTCCTGGCCACCCGGCTGGCCGGAACCGTGCGTACCCTTCGGGAGGAGAGTCTGCGGAGCTACCGGCTGTTCGCCGCGCGCGACCCCCGTGTCACCCTCGGGCTCGTTCCCGGTCGTGACTGGAGCGATCGCGAGGTGATGGCGCTGATGGCCGAGAAGTGCGGGGTCTCGGCCGACCCCGCCCATGTCACAGGGCCCGATGTCATCGACCCGGAGCGGACGTTGCGGGCGCTGGACGCCTTCGCCCGGCGGCTCGGGGAGGTGGCGGCCCGCCGGGGAGCGGTGCTGCTCGGGACCGGGCATCCGCACCGGCTGCTCGGCTTCTACGCCGGGCTGGCAGACGCTTTGTCGGCGGCGGGCTGCCTCGTCCTCACCCCCGCGCAGGGGCGATGTGTCGACATAACGACCCGGTTCGGCGTACGCACGTGTGCCATCGATTACGTAGGGGGAGTCGCGTTCGTGCGAGAGTCCGGCGCGCGGCCAATCCATGGTGAAACCGGCGCACACACCCATTCCCCCCTCCCGGTCAGGGCGGTCCTGGAGGAGTTGGCGGCCGGTGGGGGACCCCTGCCCGATCTGGTCATCGGGGACCACGGATGGGTCTGCGGGGCAGGTCAGCTGGGTTTTGTGGCAATCGGACCAGCCGACACCGACGACCCCGCCCTCTTCGTCGGCGAGGCCGAGGGGATCGTGGCCGTCGCCGTCCCGCTTGATGACTCCGTGCGGTCCTCTTACTACCGACCGCTGACACGCTATGTACTCAATCGGGCGTGTCTGTCACAGTAGGCGGCCGATGGCTGCTCCTCTTCCCCACTCGCACCACCCGCCCCTAGTCTGGGGAGTGAGCGCACAGCGACGAAGAGTCACCGGAGGGGAAGCCGGTGGGCGTCTTGTGCGGAAGGTACAGGTGGGTCATGGCTGCTGGCAGCGAGAGGCCTCTCAACGAGGTCAAGTTTCTTACCGTGGCGGAAGTCGCCTCGGTGATGCGGGTGTCGAAGATGACGGTGTACCGGTTGGTGCACAGCGGTCATCTGCCGGCGATCCGGGTGGGGAGGTCCTTCCGCGTACCGGAACAAGCGGTGCACGACTACCTCCGCGAGTCCTTTGTGGGGGTGGAATCCGCATAGCGGAGCGGGGTGGCTGCCCTCGGATTACAACCTCGATGCTCAGGCGGGTAGGCTGGACCGACGTAGGTCGTGTGGGCCCAGACGCCCCGCACCGAGTGAAGAGAAGTGAGCGAGGGTAGTCGTGGGCTCTGTTATCAAGAAGCGGCGCAAGCGGATGGCGAAGAAGAAGCACCGCAAGCTGCTCAAGCGCACCCGCGTTCAGCGCCGTAACAAGAAGTAGGCGGCAGCTGTACGTGTCATCGCGGCCCTCCCACCATCATGGTGGGAGGGCCGCGGTGTTTTCCCCGGGCTCCGGGCGCTTCCGGGCAAGCTCCTCGCAAAGGAGCGGCCCGTGGGCGTCACAGCACTTCGGCGAACCGCTACGGTGACGCTGGGAGTGGGCCCATTTCGACCTCAGGGAAGGCGCTGGTCTTGGGAAAGGTCGTGCTCGTCACCGGTGTGGCCCGGCAGCTCGGCGGCCGTCTCGTGCGGCGGGTCCAGCGCGATCCCGAGGTGGAGCGGGTGATCGCCGTGGACGCCGTGGAGCCCGCGCACCATCTCGGCGGTGCCGAGTTCGTCCGCGCGGACATCCGGCTTCCCGCGATCGGCCGGGTCCTGGCCGAGCACGGCGTCGACACCGTCGTCCATCTGGATGTCACCGGCACCCCGCTGGGCGCCGGCGGCCGGGCGGCGGTCAAGGAGACCAATGTCATCGGCACCATGCAGCTGCTGGGGGCCTGCCAGAAGTCGGCCACCGTCCGGCGGCTGGTGATCAAGTCCAGTACGAGCGTGTACGGCTCCGCTCCCCGCGACCCGGCGGTCTTCACCGAGTCCACTCCGCCCAAGTCCCTGCCGAGCGGTGGCTTCGCGAAGGACGCAGTGGAGGTGGAGGGATATGTCCGGGGCTTCGCCCGGCGCAGGCCCGATGTGGCCGTGTGCGTCCTGCGCTTCGCGAACATCCTCGGTCCGTGCGCCGACTCGCCGCTCGCCGAGTACTTCTCGCTGCCGGTCCTGCCGACCGTCTTCGGCTACGACCCGAGACTCCAGTTCGTCCACGAGGACGATGTGATCGATGTGCTGCGGATCGCGCTGCACGAACCGCGCAGGGCCACCCTGAACAGCGGCACGTTCAACATCGCGGGCGACGGCGTGCTGCTGCTGTCGCAGTGCGCGCGGCGGCTGGGACGGCCCACGGTGCCCGTGCTGCTGCCGGCCGTCACCTGGATCGGCTCCGCGCTGCGCACGGTCGGGGTCACGGACTTCTCGCCGGAGCAGATCCGGCTGCTGACGCACGGCCGGGTGGTCAGCACCGTACAGATGCGCGAGACACTGGGGTTCGCGCCGAGATTCACCACCACCGCGGCCTTCGCCGACTTCGCCCGCAGCCGGGGACCGGGGCTGCTGCCGCCGGAGTCCCTGGCCAGGGCCGTGGACCGGGTGGGGGAGTCCCTCGGGGACGCCGAGCGGCAGAACGCCGGGGCGGTCCGTACCGTACCGAGCGGCGCCGGAGAAGGAGCGTAGGCAACGATGGCGGACGCCAAGGTGATTCCTTTCGACGACGACCGCGCGCGGGGTGGTGGCAGCGGCGGCGGACAGCGCCCGGCGCGCCGCCGGCCCGCGGCGGGCACCCCGGGCTCCGGCGGTGCCGCGGCCCCGTCGGGCGCGGACGGCGGGGAGGGCGGACCCCGGGTGGTGCGCCAGTCCCCGGTCGTCAGCCCGCTGCCCGGGGCACGGGCCCCGCGGGAGGCGGCGCCCGGCCCGGCCGACGGCGCCGGCCGAGGTGGCGGCGGCGGGAGCCTGGACCGGCGGATCGCGGACGGGCTGGCCTTTCTGCGGCGCCGGATCACCGGTGAGTACGAGGTCGACGAGTTCGGCTACGACGAGGAACTCACCGACCAGGTCCTGATGACCCTGCTGCGCCCGCTGTACGAGAAGTACTTCCGGGTCGAGGTGAAGGGCATCGAGAACATCCCCTCCGAGGGCGGGGCGCTGGTGGTGGCCAACCACTCCGGCACCCTCCCGCTGGACGGGCTGATGATGCAGGTCGCCGTCCACGACCAGCACCCGGCCGGCCGTCATCTGCGGCTGCTCGCGGCCGATCTGGTCTTTGTGCTGCCGGTCGTCAATGAACTGGCCCGCAAGGCCGGGCACACCCTGGCCTGCGCCGAGGACGCCGAGCGGCTGCTCCAGCGGGGTGAGGTCGTCGGAGTGATGCCGGAGGGCTTCAAGGGCATCGGGAAGCCGTTCAGCGACCGCTACAAGCTTCAGCGCTTCGGCCGCGGCGGATTCGTCTCCACGGCGCTGCGGGCGGGCGTGCCGATCGTGCCGTGCTCGATCGTCGGCGCGGAGGAGATCTATCCGATGATCGGGAACGCGAAGACCCTGGCCCGGCTGCTGGGTATTCCGTACTTCCCGGTGACGCCGACCTTCCCGTGGCTGGGGCCGCTGGGGGCGGTGCCGCTGCCGACGAAGTGGACGATCCAGTTCGGGGAGCCGATCGAGACCAAGGGGTTCTCGGCGGACGCGGTGGACGATCCGATGCTGATGTTCAATCTGACGGATCAGGTGCGGGAGCAGATCCAGCACACGCTGTACAAGCTGCTGGTGCAGCGGCGGTCCGTCTTCTTCTGACCGGTCCTCCTCCGGCCGGCCCGGTGGTCACCGGACCGGCCGGAGAGCGCGGAGGGCGGGCGGCGCCGGATCTCTCCGGTGCCGCCCGCCCTCTTTCGCGCGGTGCGCGCTACTGGTCGTCCTCCATGTTCAGCCCGAGGCCGGGGATGATGTCCTCGATCAGGGGCGGGATGGTGACATCCGGCTTCGGCGTGGACTCCTTGCCCGTGGCGGGGGTGGAGCTCTCCGACTTGGACGGGGAGTCGAACAGCCCGGAGCTGTCCGTCCCGCCCAGCAGACCCTCCTCCTCGGGGGCGGCGGAGGAGGACGGGCGGGGTTTCGCGGTGTCCGAGCCCTGCTGGGCCGCCGGGGCCTCGGAGGACGACGGTGCCGTACGGCTCCCGGAGGGTGCCGTGCGTCCGGTGTCCTGGGAGGCGGTGCCGGGCCGCTGAGAGGTGCCGCGACCCTGTTCCGGCGGGGTGGGCAGCAGCGATTTGAGCGGACTGACCTCCTGCTCTATGGCGGCGAAGACATCGCTGACCTCGTCGCCGACATCGGTCAGCTGGGCCGGGAGCCGGTCGCGCAGTCCGTTCCACGCGTCCAGATGGGAGCGGGAGAACGAATTGAGCTTCTGGATCGGGCCCAGCGAGCCATCGCGCGCATAGGCCGCGTGGAGCAGCCGGTGGCCCTCCCTGGCGTCGTGGCGCATGCCGTTGAGCGCGCGCCGGACCTCGCCGAGCGATTCGTGGTCCAGGTCTCCGGCCCGGCCGCGCTCCATCAGGCGCCGGGCCTCGCTGAGCCGGGTGGAGGCCTGGTCGAGATAGAGCTGGCCCCGGTCCGTGTCGCCGTCGGCCATGCCCAGCCGGATGTCCTCCATGCCGCGCTTCAGCCCGTACAGCGTGTCACCGGGGAGGGCGTCGGAGCTGGCAGCGGCCACCCCGCTGAAGGCCCCCGCGGCGACGCCCACGGTCAGTCCGCCGGCCGCGAGCCCCTTCGACCAGCGGGAACGCGGTCGCAATTTCCGGAGCGGGGAGGCCCGGTGGGCGCCCCGGCCGGACTTTCGCTGCTCCGGCACGGTAGGGCCCGCGGGTGCGCCCCCGGCTGCCGTGCCCTCCTGGAGCATGGCCTCCATGGCGGCCACGAGCTGCGCGCGCTGCACCACCTTGACCTCGGCATCCAGTTCCGGCCTCGGCAGCTCGCCGAGGCCGGTCGCCAGAGCCAGCAGCCGGCCACGATCGGTCGGTTCGACCGATTCGTCCGGCTGCCCGGCCGCCTGGTCTTCCAAGGCCTGGGCGAAGGCGTTCGCCCGCCGGTGCGCCGATACGTTCGCGATCACTGGCGGCACCTCCTCTCGTCATGACGGTCGACTCCCCTCGGGGTCTGGAAGGTTGCACACCTTGAACACATCCACACGATCGAGTGAGTGGCTGCGGGCATGGCGTGACCACAGGGAGCCTGCATCCCGGACAACGAGTGTCTCGGCACTTGGGTTACGCGCGAAGGATGATCGGACCAGTGCGTCATCGAGGCGTCACCGATTGTGAGTTGGGTTCGGTCAGCGGGCGTCGTCGGGCAGCAGGCGGGCGAGGGTGCGCACGGCACGGTACTGGAGGGTTTTGATCGCGCCCTCGTTCTTCCCCATCACCCTGGCGGTCTCGGCGACCGACAGACCCTGGAGAAAGCGCAGGGTCACGCACTCCTGCTGCTGTGGATTGAGCTTCCGCACCGCTTCGAGCAGGGCGGCGTTGGAGAGCGACTCCAGGACGGAGTCCTCGGGGCTGCGCTCGACCTCGTTGGCGTCGAGCATTTCGCCTGTGGTCACTTCCAGCCGGAATCTGCTCGACTTGAAGTGGTCGGCGACCAGATTGCGGGCGATCGTGACCAGCCAGGCGCCGAAATCGCGGCCCTGCCAGGTGAAGGTGGAGATCCGGCGCAGAGCGCGGAGGAAGGTCTCGCTGGTGAGGTCCTCCGCCGTCGCCTTTCCGCCGACGCGGTAGTAGATGTAGCGGTAGACCGTGTCGCTGTACTGGTCGTAGAGCCGGCCGAAGGCTTCCGCCTCGCCGGCCTGGGCGCGCTCGACCAGCTCCATCATCCGGGCGCTGTCGCTGTCGGCGCTGGGCCGGCGGGCGGTGGTCGAGGCGCTGGAGCCGCCCCGGCTGCTCCGTCTGCCGACCGCCGCGCGGCCGTCGGCCAGGGCGTAGCAGGGAGCGGCTGGGCCGCTGGTGGCAAGGCGGGGCATGGCGAGGGCGGGGACGGCGTACGCGGTGGGGACGAAGCCGCGCAAGTGGTCGAGGACCGCCGCGCGCAGCGTAGCCAGGCCCGAGGCGTCAACCCCGACGTGTGGGTACACGGGACTCCCAGAGGCAGAGCTTCCATCACGAGCAGTGCGGGACGGTCACCCGTCGTGGCGACTGGTGGGGTCCCGTATGCGTCTGAGGAGAATAACGCTTCGTACAGGCAGTGCTACACCCAGTTGCTCAAATCATCGTTTCCGTCGCTTCTGTTCCGACTTGGCGACGCTTCTAGTGGCGAAGTGTGAACATTTGTTGATCGGATTCGATCGTGTTCTGACTGTTCGCGGAGCGGGCGCGCTCATGGCGACAGGGGCCCGCGGCGGGGCGGGGTGCGGTGCGGGGTGCCGGGAGGAGGGCGGGGCCGGGGGTCAGCGGCGGCGGCGGTGGATGGCCACCGCGGCCGCCGTGCCGCCGGCGATGGCGCCCACCCCGGCCGCCGCCGGGATGCCGACCTTGGCCGCCTTGCGGCCGGTGCGGTAGTCGCGCAGCCGCCACTCGCGCTCACGCGCGTACCTGCGCAGCTTGGCGTCCGGGTTGATCGCGTAGGGGTGTCCCACGAGCGAGAGCATCGGGATGTCGTTGTGCGAATCGCTGTACGCGGCGCAGCGCGCCAGTTCGAGTCCCTCGGCCGCCGCGAGCGCGCGCACCGCCTCCGCCTTCGCGGGGCCGTGCAGCGGCTCGCCGACCAGCCGGCCGGTGTAGACGCCGTCGACGGACTCGGCGACCGTGCCCAGCGCCCCGGTCAGACCGAGCCGGCGGGCGATGATCGTGGCCGTCTCCACCGGGGCGGCCGTGACCAGCCAGACCTTCTGGCCCGCGTCCAGGTGGGCCTGGGCGAGCGCCCGGGTGCCCGGCCAGATCCGGTCGGCCATGTACTCGTCGTAGATCTCCTCGCCGATGCTCATCAGCTCGGAGACCCGGTGGCCCTTGACGATGGAGAGCGCGGACTCGCGCACGTCCTGCATGTGCTCGGGGTCCTCGACGCCCGCGAGCCGGAACCAGGTCTGCTGCCAGGCGAACCGGGCCAGGTCGTTGCGGTGGAAGAATTTCCGCTTGTACAGACCCCGCCCGAAGTGGAAGAGCGCGGCGCCCTGCATCACGGTGTTGTCGAGATCGAAGAAGGCGGCCGCCGCCTCGTCCCCGGCGACCGGGAAGGGCGGCTCGGCGGCCTCGTCGGCCGCGGTGGCCTCTTCGCTCTCGGCGAGCTGCTGTGAGGTCTTGCGCGCTGCCTCGGCTGCTGCCTCGCCTGCGAGGACGCTCCGTGCGGTGGCGGAGCGCCTACGGGGGGTGAGCCATCCCAGTGCGGCCATGTGGCGAGCATAGCCAGTCTGTTCGGAACTTCCCGACGCGCCGGGGCGCGACGGTGTGAACTCTGCGCGTCCACGCGGTGAAACGGAGTCCGGGCGGGGCGGAATGTGGGCGGTGTCTCAGCACCCGGGGGGCGCCGGGGCCCGGGTGCGCGGGCGGAGAATGGGGGTATGAGTCCTCTGTTGCGGCGTACCAGGAAGAAGGCCGGCGAGCGCGTGGTGACCCTGATCGGCAAGCCGGGGTGCCATCTGTGCGACGACGCCCGGGCCGTGGTCGAGCGGGTGTGCGGCGGGGTCGGCGCGTCCTGGGAGGAGAAGGACATCACCCGGGACGAGGCCCTGCACCGGGCGTACTGGGAGCAGATCCCGGTGGTGCTGATCGACGGTGAGCAGCACACCTTCTGGCGGGTGGACCCGGAGCGGCTGCGGCGCGCGCTGGAGTCCTGAGAGCGGTGCCGGCCCCCGGCCCTGAGGGCCGGGAGGGCGGAGACCGGCGGAGGGAGGTGCCGCGGTTGCCATCGGAATCTTTGCGCGACGGCTTTTCCGTTGTCATGGCCCTATCGAGACTCCCGTGCGGCAGGGCACAGTGGGGCGGTCTCGGGGGCGCTACGTGAGGAGTGTGTACGGCTTTGCCCCCTTCGCGCCTCGAACGGTCCGGCGTGGCTCCCGGTTCCGCCTTGACGGGAACCATGCGCGTGACCCCGATCACTTTGCTCGGACAAAACGGACAGTATCTTTGTGCACGCGTTCACAAAGACATAGCCTGCATTCGACGGGGCGGTCTTGGAACACACGGCCGCCTAGAGCCCCGCTCATCCCGCAGGAGCACCGTGGCAACTGGCCGAAATCACCGACCGGCGACCCGTAGCCGAGGAATCCCCGAGGCCACCGTCGCCCGGCTTCCGCTGTACCTGCGGGCGCTGACCGCACTGTCCGAGCGGTCCGTCCCCACGGTCTCCTCCGAGGAACTGGCGGCGGCCGCCGGGGTCAACTCGGCGAAGCTGCGCAAGGACTTCTCCTACCTCGGCTCGTACGGCACCCGCGGCGTCGGCTACGACGTGGAGTACCTCGTCTACCAGATCTCCCGCGAACTGGGGCTGACCCAGGACTGGCCCGTGGTGATCGTCGGCATCGGAAACCTCGGCGCCGCCCTCGCCAACTACGGCGGATTCGCGTCCCGCGGCTTCCGGGTCGCGGCGCTCATCGACGCCGACCCCGCGATGGCCGGAAAGCCGGTCGCCGGGATCGCCGTGCAGCACACCGATGAGCTGGAGAAGATCATCAGCGACAACGGGGTCTCCATCGGCGTCATCGCCACCCCCGCGGGCGCCGCCCAGCAGGTCTGCGAGCGGCTCGTCGCCGCCGGTGTGACCTCCATCCTGAACTTCGCGCCCACGGTGCTCTCGGTGCCGGACGGCGTCGACGTGCGCAAGGTCGACCTCTCGATCGAACTCCAGATCCTCGCCTTCCACGAGCAGCGGAAGGCCGGCGAGGAGGCCGACGCCGAGGCGGCCAACCGGAAGGGACCCGACGGGGACATGCCCGCCGTGATGCCGGCATGAGCCTCCTGGTCGTCGGACTGAGCCACCGCAGCGCGCCGGTGAGCGTGCTGGAGCGGGCGTCCCTCTCGGCGGACGCGCAGGCCAAGCTGCTGATGGACACCCTGGCAGCCGAGCCCGCCGCCGAGGCGACGGTGCTCGCCACCTGCAACCGCATCGAGCTGTACGCGGACGTGGAGAAGTTCCACGCGGGCGTCGCCGAGCTGTCCACCCTGCTCGCCCAGCACAGCGGCGTCGGCCTCGAGGAGCTGACGCCCTATCTCTACGTCCACTACGAGGACCGGGCCGTCCACCACCTCTTCTCGGTGGCCTGCGGGCTCGACTCCATGGTCGTCGGCGAGGGCCAGATCCTCGGCCAGATCAAGGACGCCCTCGCGCGCGGCCAGGAGCTGCACACCGCCGGGCGGCTGATCAACGACCTCTTCCAGCAGGCGCTGCGCGTCGGCAAGCGCGCCCACAGCGAGACCGGGATCGACCGGGCCGGGCAGTCGCTCGTCACCTTCGGCCTGGAGCAGCTCGCCGACGGCCGCGACGTCGGCGCGTGGGCCGCGGACAAGCGGGTGCTCGTCATAGGCGCCGGGTCGATGTCCTCGCTCGCCGCCACCACCCTCGCCCGCCTCGGCGTCCGCGAACTGGTCATCGCCAACCGCACGCTGGAGCGTGCGGGCCGGCTGGCCGTGGCGCTCTCCACCCCCGGCGGGGCGCCGGTGCGGGCCGTGCCGATGGCCGCCGTCACGGACGAGCTGACACGTGCCGACGTGGTGGTCTCCTGCACCGGCGCCACCGGTCTCGTGCTCACCGCCGACGCCGTGGCGACCGCGCTGGCCGAGTCCGCCACCGGGGCCGGCCCCGCCAGGGCCGCCGAGGATCTGCGCGCCCCGGACGGCAGCCTGGTGGCGCGGCTCGCCGCGACGGCCGCGCGCGACGGCCGGGTCGCCGACCGCTCGGCGGGCACACCGGCCGCCGAGACCGCGATCCCCGGACGCGTGGCGGACGAGACCGACGACGGCTGCCCGGTGGGGCTCGGTGACCGGCACACCGTCGAGTCGCTCGCCCAGCACGGCGCCTGGCTGGAGAACGCCTCCCGCCCGGCCCGCACCGCGGCGCCCGGCGGACCCTCGGCGGACGCCGGCACCGGTCCCGTACGGATGGCCCTGCTCGACCTCGCCATGCCGCGTGACATCGACCACGCCGCCCACGGCATCCCCGGCGTCCGGCTCGTCGACATCGAGTCGCTCGCCGACGCCTCCGCCGACGCGCCCATGGCCGCCGACGTGGACCAGGTCCGCACCATCGTCTCCGACGAGGTCGCCGCCTTCGGCGCCGCCCAGCGCGCCGCGCACATCACCCCGACCGTGGTCGCCCTGCGCGCCATGGCCGCCGATGTCGTCGCCGGTGAGATCGCCCGGCTCGAGGGGCGGCTGCCCGCCCTGGACGAGAAGGAGCGCGCCGAGATCGGCCGTACCGTCCGCCGGGTGGTCGACAAGCTCCTGCACGCGCCCACCGTGCGGGTGAAGCAGCTCGCGGGCGAGCCCGGCGGCGCCGGGTACGCCGACGCGCTGCGGACACTCTTCGACCTCGACCCGGAGACGGTCGCCTCCGTCAGCCGGGCCGACCTGAATGACGCCGACGTCAAGAACCGAGGGCGAGTATGACCGAGAGGGCACTGAGGCTCGGGACCAGGCGCAGCAAGCTCGCCCTGGCCCAGTCCGGCCAAGTGGCGCGGGCGGTGCGCGAGCTGACCGGCCGCCCCGTCGAGCTGGTCGAGATCACCACGTACGGGGACACCTCCCGTGAGCATCTCGCGCAGATCGGCGGCACGGGCGTGTTCGTGGCCGCGCTCCGGGAGGCACTGCTGCGCGGTGAGGTGGACTTCGCCGTTCACTCGCTGAAGGACCTTCCCACCACCCAGCCCGACGAGCTGCTCCTCGCGGCGGTCCCGCCGCGCGAGGACCCCCGGGACGTCCTGGTGGCGCGGGACGGGCTCCGCTTCGCGGAGCTGCCCGAGGGCGCGCGCGTCGGCACCGGCTCGCCGCGCCGCATGGCACAGCTGAACGCATACGCCCGCGAGCACCACACGCGGATAGAAACCGTCCCGATCCGTGGCAATATCGACACCCGGATCGGATTCGTGCGGAGCGGGGAGCTGGACGCGGTGGTACTCGCCGCCGCCGGGCTCAACCGCATCGGACGAGCCGGCGAGGTGACCGACTTCCTGTCGGTCGACTCCGTCCTGCCCGCCCCCGGCCAGGGGGCACTGGCGATCGAGTGCGCTGCGGATAACGCTGCCCTCGGCGCCGTGCTCGGCGAACTCGACGACCCGCGAACCCGGGTCGCCGTGACCGCCGAGCGATCCCTGCTCGCCGCCCTGGAGGCCGGCTGCAGTGCACCTGTGGGTGCGCTCGCCGACCTGTTGGGCGAGGAGGAGGCTGTCACTGAGATGCGCCTGCGCGGCGTCGTCGGCACCACCGACGGCTCGACGCTGGTGCAGCTGTCCACCACCGGTCCCGTACCCACGTCGCACGGCGACGCCATCGCGCTCGGTCGCGAACTCGCGTCCGAGATGCTCGCCAAGGGTGCGGCCGGTCTTATGGGGGAGCGAGCACATTGAGCCCCACCACCCACCCGTCCTCGGCGTTCTCGGCACACGGGCACGTCACTTTCCTCGGCGCCGGTCCCGGCGATCCCGGACTGCTGACACTGCGCGCTGTCGAGGCACTCGCGGGAGCCGACGTACTCATCGCCGAGCCGGATGTGCTCGACGTGGTGCGCGGCCATGCGCGGGCGAGCGTCAGCACGCCTGAGCCGACGATTGCTGACGATGCGTCAACAGCCGCCGGAATCCCCGTACTCAGGGATGCGGTCAATCTTGTCATGGAGGCCGCGCGGGGCGGCAAGCGGGTCGTCCGTGCGGTGACCGGCGATCCGGGTCTCGACGCGGACGCCGGTCAGGAGATGCTCGCGTGCGCCGCGGAGGGGATTCCCTTCGAGGTCGTGCCGGGGATCGCCACCGCCGTCGGCGTGCCCGCCTACGCCGGTGTCCCGCTGCGGGACGCGCAGGGGACGGACGTCCGGTTCGTGGACGCCCGTACCGCCAGCGAGCGCTGCTGGACCGAGGTGGGCGCGAGCGACGGCACGGTCGTCGTCTCGACCACGCTGGACGCGGTCGCGGCGGCTGCGGGCGAGCTGGTGGCCGCGGGCCGCAAGCCCGACACCCCGCTGACCGTCACCGTCGGCGGTACGACGACCCGGCAGCGGACCTGGACCGCGACGCTCGGCTCCATCGGCCAGACCCTCAAGCAGGCGAAGGTGCTGCCCGCTCCGGACGGGCACCGGCCGGTCATAGCCGTGGTCGGGGAGCGCAGCTCCGCCGCCCAGCGCGACCAGCTCGCCTGGTTCGAGTCCAAGCCGCTCTTCGGCTGGCGGGTGCTGGTGCCGCGGACCAAGGAACAGGCGGCGTCGCTCTCCGACCAGCTCCGCTCCTACGGTGCCGTCCCGCACGAGGTCCCGACCATCGCGGTCGAGCCGCCGCGCACGCCCCAGCAGATGGAGCGCGCGGTCAAGGGCCTGGTCACCGGGCGGTACGAGTGGATCGCCTTCACCTCGGTGAACGCCGTCAAGGCGGTGCGGGAGAAGTTCGAGGAGTACGGGCTCGACGCCCGCGCCTTCGCGGGGATCAAGGTCGCCGCGGTGGGCGAGCAGACCGCGCGCGCCCTGATCGACTTCGGTGTGAAGCCCGATCTGGTGCCGAGCGGCGAGCAGTCGGCGGCGGGGCTGCTGGAGGACTGGCCGCCCTACGACCCGGTCTTCGACCCGATCGACCGCGTCTTCCTGCCGAGAGCCGACATCGCGACCGAGACGCTGGTCGCCGGCCTCATCGAGCTGGGCTGGGAGGTGGACGACGTCACCGCGTACCGGACGGTGCGGGCGTCGCCCCCGCCGGCGGAGACCCGTGAGGCGATCAAGGGCGGCGGCTTCGACGCCGTGCTCTTCACCTCCTCGTCGACCGTGCGGAACCTGGTGGGCATCGCCGGGAAGCCGCACAACGTGACGGTCATCGCGTGTATCGGGCCGGCGACGGCCAAGACGGCGGAGGAGCACGGGCTGCGGGTGGACGTGCTGTCGCCCGAGCCGTCGGTGCACCGGCTCGCCGAGGCGCTGGCGGAGTTCGGCGCGGCCCGCAGGGCCGTGGCGGTGGAGGCGGGCGAGCATGTGCTCCGGCCCTCGGAGCGCAGGCCGGGCGGCAGACGGCGCCGGACCACCTGAGCGAACGGCACAGCGGTGCGAAGGGCGGGCGGGGGAGATAATCCCCGGCCCGCCTTTTGGCGTTGGCGCGTCTTTTGGCGTCGGCCTGCTTTTTGGCGTCGGCCCGTCTTTCGGCGTTTGGCGCGCCTTGTGGCGCTGGCGCGCGGTCGGCGGGGGTGGTGGCGGTCGCGCGGGGTGGCCGGCTGGTGGTCGGGCCCTCGGCCCCCGGCTGTCGGTCGTCGATCGGTCGTCGGTCAGGCGTTGGTGGGCCGTCGGCCGGCCCGGGACCGGGTCGGTACCGGCTCGGTACCGGGCTCCGCCGGGCCGGTGGGCTTCCTCCGGGGAATCCGGTCCGGCGGCGGGCCTCCGGTCCCGCCGTTCCCCGGGCGTACGGGACGGCGCGGCCGCACGGGGGACGGCACCCCGGTGCCTGCCGCCGGTGCGGGTGCCCGGGCCCGTGCCCTGTACCCGTGTCCGCGCCTGCCGCCGGTGCCGGTCAATGAACCCATGCCTGTCGCTGGTGCCGGTGCGGGGGTCCCGGTCCTGCGCCCATGCCTGTGCCTGTGTGGCCGTGCCTGTGTCCT
Organism: Streptomyces sp. NPDC001889; assembly: GCF_053594535.1. Lineage (NCBI taxonomy): Bacteria > Bacillati > Actinomycetota > Actinomycetes > Kitasatosporales > Streptomycetaceae > Streptomyces > Streptomyces sp. NPDC001889. The sequence goes on along the minus strand of NZ_JBSFER010000029.1, from coordinate 100,911 downwards.
GTGGCCGTGCTGGTGCCCGCGCGCCTGCCGCCTGTGCTCGGGTCTGTGCCTGTGCCCGCGGCTGCCGCCGGTGCTGGTGCGCCGGTGCCTGTGCCCACGCCTGTCGCCTGGGCCGGTTTGCACGTGCCTGCGCCCGTGCCCGTGCCCGTGCCCTGTACCCGTGCCCGCGCCTGCCGCCGGCGCCGGTGCCGGTCAATGAACCCATGCCTGTCGCCGGTGCCGGTGCGGGTGGTCCTGGTCCTGCGCCCGTGCCTGTGCTCGTGCCCGTGGCCGTGTGCCCGCGCCTGTGGTCCGTGCCCCGCGCCCCGCCGCACGTGCCCGCGCCCCCCGCCCCGCGAGCCCTCCCCCTCCGGCCCCGTCGAAATCGGTTGCCCGGCCGTCGTGGCCGGTGGGAGCCTCCTGCGGTGACTTCCTCCCGTGCCGCCCTTCTCGTACGGCAACTCGATCTCGTCTGGTCCCTCTTCGAGCACCACCGCGCCGGCCTGGACGATCCGGCCTGTTTCTGGGAGCCCGCGCCCGGGGCGTGGACCGTGCGGCGGGGGGAGGCCGGGCGGTGGGTCGCCGACTGGCAGGTGCCCGAGCCCGACCCGGTCCCCACCACCTCCATCGCCTGGCTCACCTGGCACATCGGCTACTGGTGGACCACCACCCACGGGCACTGCTTCGAGGGCGGCGCGCCCGGCCGGGAGGAGATCGACTGGCCGGGGACCGCCGAGGGGGCCGTGGTGTGGCTGACGGAGCTGAAGGAGCGGTGGCGGGCCGAGCTGGCCGCCCTCGGCGACGAGGAGCTGGACTCCACCGAGCGGACCGCCGGGCTGCCGTGGGGGCGGGAGCAGACGCTCGCCGACATCGCCGCCTGGGTCAATGTCGAACTGGCCAAGAACGTCTCCGAGATCGGTCTCACCCTCCATCTGCGAAGGGCCCTGTCCGGGTGACCGCGGGGGTGACCGCCCGGTCACGGGAGCCCCGGGGCGGGGAGTAGCGTAGGAGCCATGAGTGTGTATGGAAGCTTCCCGGGCGCCCGGCCCCGCCGCCTGCGGACCACCCCCGCCGTCCGCCGCATGGTCGCCGAGACCCGGCTGCACCCCGCCGATCTGATCCTCCCCGCGTTCGTACGGGAGGGCGCCGGCGCGCCGGTGCCGATCGGGTCGATGCCCGGTGTCGTCCAGCACACCCGCGACACCCTGCGGAAGGCCGCCGTCGAGGCACGGCAGGCCGGGGTCGCGGGGATCATGCTCTACGGGGTCCCGGAGGACGCGAAGAAGGACGCCCTGGGCACCGCCGGTACCGACCCGGACGGCATTCTCCAGGTCGCCATCCGCGATGTCCGCGCCGAGGTCGGCGACGATCTGGTGATCATGTCCGATCTCTGTCTGGACGAGTACACCGACCACGGCCACTGCGGGGTCCTCGACTCCGACGGCCGGGTCGACAACGACGCCACGCTGGAGCGGTACGCGGAGATGGCGCAGGTCCAGGCGGACGCCGGGGCCCACATGGTGGGCACCAGCGGAATGATGGACGGCCAGGTAGGGGTGGTCCGGGACGCGCTGGACACCATCGGCAAGGAGGACGTGGCGATCCTGGCGTACGCCGTCAAGTACTCCTCCGCCTTCTACGGGCCGTTCCGGGAGGCGGTGGGCTCCTCGCTCACCGGGGACCGCAAGACGTACCAGCAGGACCCGGCGAATGCCCGGGAGGCCCTGCGGGAGCTGGCCCTCGACCTGGAGGAGGGCGCCGACATCGTGATGGTGAAGCCCGCCGGGCCGTATCTCGATGTGCTCGCCAAGGTCGCCGAATCGGTGTCGGTGCCGGTGGCCGCGTACCAGATCAGCGGTGAGTACGCGATGGTGGAGGCGGCGGCCGAGAAGGGCTGGATCGACCGGGACAAGGCGATCCTGGAGACCCTCACCGGGATCAAGCGGGCGGGCGCGGGAATGATCCTCACCTACTGGGCGACCGAGGCGGCGCGCTCCCTCTGAGTGCGGCCGTCTCCGGAGCGCCGGAGCGCGGAACGGGCCGGGGAGCTGTTGCTCCCCGGCCCGTTCCCATGCGTCACCGCGTCAGCAGGAGAGGTTCCCGCCGGTCGGCACACCCAGGATCTGGGTGAAGTTCTTATAGCGGTTGATACGGCTCTGGACCTGGGCGGGGTTGCCGCCGTTGCACTCCATCGCGCCGTTGATCGAGCGGATCGACTGGCCGAAGCCGGCGCCGCTGACCATCGAGTCATGGCCGGTGATCGGGCCGGGGCCGTCCTGGGTGTTCCAGTACCAGAGGCCCGTCATCATGGCGATCGCCGGGTCGGTCTCGACCTTCCACGGGTCGTTCAGCAGGTCGATGCCGAGGAAGTCGCCGGCCGCCTTGTAGTTGAAGTTCCAGCTGAGCTGGATCGGTCCGCGGCCGTAGTACGCGGACTGGCCCGCGGGGCAGCCGTAGGGCTGGTCGCGGTCACAGTAGTGCGGGTAGTTCGCCTCGTTGATTTCCTTGATGTAGTACAGGCCGCCGGTCTCATGGCTGACATTGGCGAGGAAGGCCGCGGCCTCCTGCTTGCGCATGGTGTCGGTGCCGGTGTGGGCGAACTTCGGGAACGCCTTCACGGCGTCCGTCAGGCCCTTGTACGTGTAGAAGGGGTTCCGCCGGGGGAACATCTGGTTGAACTGGGCCTCGGTGACCACGAAGCTGTTGTGGTTCGGGTTCCCGTTTCCGCCACAGGTGTACGGGTTCCAGTACCAGCTGCTCGCGACCGGGTCGTAGCCCGGGTTGTCGCGCTCGGCGACATAGACCTTGCCATCGGTGTACTTGACGATGTCGTTGGCCTGGTAGTTCGCGCCGGCGGTCCAGGTCGGTGCGATGGCGCACTCGTCGACCGGGGAGGTGGCGGCGGAGGCCGAGGCGGTCGGCATGAGCGCCGTGGCCGCGAGGGAGCCGGCCGCGACGACGCCGACCATCAATGACTTCATACGTTCTCTGAGCACGACTACGCCTTCCGTGCGTCAACGGACGTGCCTGACCGGTCTGGTGGGAACAGAGATGACCGTGAGCACGCCGTGGCGGGGTGTACGCACACCCAAGCGCCCCCCGAGGGGTGGAGTCAAGGTATAGACCAATGCGAGATTCCGTAGTAACCCACTTGATATGCAGGGGCGTTGACCTGCGGGATGGCCTCTGGCAACGCACTGCGGGCCGGGGAAGGCATCCCGGCCCGCAGTGGTGTGGGGGAGTCCGGCCGCTCCCGGCGGACCCTTCCGCGCGCTCTCAGCAGGAGAGGTTGGCGCCCGTCGGCACGCCCAGGAGCTGGGTGAACTGGGTGTACTTGTTCACCCGGCTCTGGACCTGGGCCGGGTTGCCGCCGTTGCACTCCAGCGTGCCGTTGATGGCCCGGATCGTCTGGCCGAAGCCCGACTGGTTCACCATGGCCGCGTGACCGGTCATCGTGCCCGGCCCGCTCTGGGTGTTCCAGTACCAGAGGCCCGTCTTCCAGGCCACGGCCGACTCGTTCTGGACGCGCGAGGGGTTGTTCAGCAGGTCGATGCCGAGGAAGTCGCCGGCCGCCTTGTAGTTGAAGTTCCAGCTGAGCTGGATCGGGCCGCGGCCGTAGTACGCGGACTGGCCCGCGGGGCAGCCGTAGGGCTGGCTGCGGTCGCAGTAGTGCGAGTAGTTCGCGGTGTTCTGCTCGACCACATGGACCAGCCCGCCGGTCTCATGGCTGACGTTGGCGAGGAAGGCCGCGGCCTCCTGGCGCTTCACCGTCTCGCTGCCGGTCTTCGCGAAAGCCGGGAACGCGCTCATGGCGTCCGTCAGGCCCTTGTACGTGTAGAACGAATTCCGGCTGGGGAACATCTGGTTGAACTGGGCCTCGCTCACCACGAAACCCGTGGGGTTCGGGTTCGGCTGCTGTCCGCCGCTACAGGTGTGGGGGTTCCAGAACCAGGTGCTGACGGTCGGGTCGTAGCCGGGGTTCGCGTGCTCGGCGATGTAGTACTTGCCGTCGCGGTACTTGACAACGTTGCCCGGCACATAGTTGGTGCCCTGCTGCCAGTTGGGTGCCGTGGTGCACTCGTCGGCCGCCGCGGGGGATGCCGTGGGGATCAGGCTCGCGGTCGCGAGACCGGCCGCCGCGAGCACGGCGACCAGCACCGACTTGATGCGCTGCTTCAGCACGAGTTCTCTCCTTCGTGCGTCAACGGCCGTACCGGGGCCTGGTTGGGGGCCTGGTGTTCCCGGTGCGCCGTGATGGTGGGGGTGGTACCCACACTGAAGCGCCTTGACGGTCCTCCGTCAAGGTATAGACCAATGTGAATGTGTGTTCACAACCCACCTTTCGCCGGGGGGTGTTGCCCGGGAGAAGGGGGTGACCGGTGGTGCCCTCGCCGCGGAAAGTGGTGATCTCACGGCCGCGGGCGCACCCTGGAGACGTACCGTCGGAGGTGATCCGCCATGCAGACACTCGTCGGATGGCATGTCGAGATGGAATTCCGCGAGGAGGGCGAGCGGACCCGGGCCGCCGCCCTGGTGAGGCTCGCGGACGGGACCGAGATCCGCGGCCACGGGAACGCGCGGCGTCACCCGTCGGACTCGGAACAGCTCAGGGTCGGAGAGGAGATCGCGGGCGCGCGGGCGCTCATGGACATCGCTTCACAGATGCTCCAGAAGGCGCATCAGGAAATCGACGCGGCCTCGGGGCGCAGCTCGCACACCCTGGTCTGAGGCCCGGCGGACCCGGCCGCGCGCCGGCCCGCGCGGGCGCGCGGCCGGACCGTCACCGCGGGGAACCGTGTGGGTGCCCGGGGTGACGGACCGGGGTGGACCGGGGTGACGGACCGCCCGGCCGTCCGCGCGCGAGCGGCCGGATCGGACTTCGGCGGCGAGGCCGCCGAGGAGGAGCCCCGCCGTCCGCGCCGAGGAGCCCCCGCCGTCCGCGCGCGAGCGGTCAGAGGCGCTCGGGGGTGCGGATGCCCAGCAGCGCCATGCCCCGGTGCAGGGTGCGCGCCGTCAGATCGATCAGGAACAGCCGGTTCTCCACGACCTCCGCCGGGTTCTCCGGGCTGAGGACCTGGCACTGGTCGTAGAACTTCGTCAGATGCGAGGCCAGCTGGTAGAGGTACGCGGCCAGCTTGTGCGGCTCGCGGGCCGCCGCCACCTCCGCGACCGTCTCGCCGAACTGGTCCAGATGGAGCGCGAGCGCCCGCTCGGCCGGGGCGAGCGGCAGCTCCGGGTGGGCGGCAGGGCTGGTGTCGCCCGCCTTGCGCTTGATCGACTGGATACGGGCGTACGCGTACTGGAGGTAGACCGAGGTGTCGCCGTTGAGCGCGACCATCTGCTCCAGGTCGAAGCGGTAGTCCCGGGTCGCCGAGGTCGACAGGTCGGCGTACTTGATCGCGCCGATGCCGACCTGCTCGCCGCGCTCGACGATCTCCGCCTCGGTCAGCTCGCCCCGGTTGCCGTCCTTCTCACGGACGACGCCGGTGGCGTGCTGCACCGCCTCGTCCAGCAGGTCCACCAGCCGGACCGTCTCACCGGCCCGGGTCTTGAACGGCTTGCCGTCCGCGCCCAGGACCGTGCCGAACGCCAGCTGGGCGGCCTCGATCTCGTCGTTCAGCCAGCCGGCCCGGCGGGCGGTCTCGAAGACCATCTTGAAGTGCAGCGACTGCCGGGCGTCCACCACATAGAGCAGGGTGTCCGCGCCGAGGCTCCCCACCCGGTCCCGGATCGCCGAGAGGTCGGTGGCCGCGTAGCCGTAGCCGCCGTTGGACTTGCGCACGATCAGCGGGGTCGGGTTGCCGTCCGGGCCCTTGACGTCGTCGAAGAAGACACAGAGCGCGCCCTCGGAGCGGACCGCGACACCCGACTCCTCCAGGAGCCGGCAGGTCTCGTCCAGCATGTCGTTGTAGGCGGACTCGCCGACGATGTCCGGGTCGTGGATCTCCATGTCGAGCTTGTCGAAGACCGAGTAGAAGTAGATCTTCGACTCGTCCACGAACCGCTGCCACAGGGCCCGGGTCTCCGGGTCGCCCGACTGGAGGGCGACCACCCGGTCCCGCGCGCGCGCCTTGAACTCCTCGTCGGAGTCGAAGACCGCGCGGGACGCCTTGTAGATCCGGTCCAGCGAGGACATCGCCTCCTCGCCGGAGACCTCGCCGTCCTGGTCGTGGTCCAGCTCGTGGGGGTGCTCGATCAGATACTGGATGAGCATGCCGTACTGCGTGCCCCAGTCGCCGATGTGGTGCCGCCGGATCACCCTCTCGCCGGTGAACTCCAGGATCTCCACCATCGCCGCGCCGATCACCGCCGACCGGAGATGGCCGACATGCATCTCCTTGGCCACATTCGGCTGGGCGTAGTCGATCACGGTGGTGCCCGGGTGCTCGCTGAGCGGGACGCCGAGGCGGTCGTCCGCGTACCGCTCGGCGAGCGTGCGGATGATCGCCCGGTCGGTGAGGGTGATGTTCAGGAAGCCGGGGCCCGAGACCTCGATCTCCTGGAGCAGCTCGCCGGAGTCGACCGCGCCCACCACCCGGTCCGCCAGCTCGCGCGGATTGGCCTTGGCCTTCTTCGCGAGCGCCAGGATGCCGTTCGCCTGGAAGTCGGCCCGGTCGCTGCGTCGCAGCAGCGGGTCGGCGGAGCCGGCCTCCGGCAGGGCTGCCGAGAGGGCGTCCGCGAGGCGCTGCTGCACATGCGAGGCGAGGGAAGGGACCGAGGCCATGAGCTTCCGTTCCTGGGTAGAGGTCTATATCGGTTGTCAAGTGTCCCATGGGCGAGCAGGCTCGATCTCCCCGTTTGTGGACAACCCCGGAGCGGGTCGTTCCGTCTGGGAGAATGAGTGCATCCGGATACCAGAAAGAAGGACGTGCCGACCGTGGCTCAGAGCAGCACCGAGACCGACTGGGTCTCCCGTTTCGCGGACGAGGTCATTGCGGAATCGGAACGGCGTGCGCCCGGGGCGAAACACTCGGCACCCTCCGCGGCCGGCGCCCCGGAGATCGTCGTCGCGTCCGGTCTCTCCCCCTCCGGCCCGATCCACCTGGGCAACCTCCGCGAGGTGATGACCCCGCACCTGGTCGCCGACGAGGTGCGGCGGCGCGGACACCGGGTCCGCCATCTGATCTCCTGGGACGACTACGACCGCTACCGCAAGGTCCCCGCCGGCGTCGAGGGCGTGGACGAGAGCTGGGCCGAGTACATCGGCCGCCCCCTGACCTCGGTGCCCGCACCCCGGGGCTCCGCGCACCCCAACTGGGCCGAGCACTTCAAGGCCGCGATGGTGGCGTCCCTGGCGGAGCTGGGGGTGGAGTTCGACGGCATCAGCCAGACCGCGCAGTACACCTCCGGCGTCTACCGCGAGCAGGTGCTGCACGCGATGCGGCACCGGGGCGACATCGACGCGGTCCTCGCGCAGTACCGCACCAGGAAGGCCCCGCCGAAGAAGTCGCAGAAGCCGGTCGACGCGGCCGAGCTGGAGGCCGCCGAGGGCTCCGGCGCGGCCGGCGAGGACGACGGGACCGGCTCCGCCGGATACTTCCCGTACAAGCCGTACTGCGGCGGCTGCGACAAGGACCTCACCACCGTCACGGCGTACGACGACGACACCACCGAGCTGACGTACACCTGCGCGGCGTGCGGGTTCTCGGAGACGGTGCGGCTCTCCGAGTTCAACCGCGGGAAGCTGGTGTGGAAGGTCGACTGGCCGATGCGCTGGGCGTACGAAGGGGTCGTCTTCGAGCCGAGCGGGGTGGACCACTCGTCGCCCGGGTCGTCGTTCCAGGTCGGTGGGGAGATCGTCGGGATCTTCGGCGGGAAGCAGCCGATCGGGCCGATGTACGCCTTCGTCGGGATCAGCGGGATGGCGAAGATGTCCTCCTCCAAGGGCGGGGTGCCCACCCCGGCCGACGCCCTCAAGATCATGGAGGCGCCGCTGCTGCGGTGGCTGTACGCGCGCCGGCGGCCGAACCAGTCGTTCAAGATCGCCTTCGACCAGGAGATCCAGCGGCTGTACGACGAGTGGGACAAGCTGGAGGCGAAGGTCGCGGACGGGTCGGCGCTGCCGGCGGACGCCGCCGCGCACTCCCGTGCCGTGCGCACCGCCGAGGGGGAGCTGCCGGGCACGCCCAGGCCGCTGCCGTACCGGACGCTGGCGTCCGTCGTGGACATCACCGCCGGGCACGACGAGCAGACCGTCCGCATCCTCAGCGAGCTGGACCCGGCGAACCCGCTCTCCTCGCTGGCGGAGGTGCGTCCGAGGCTGGACCGCGCCGAGAACTGGATCAGCACCCAGGTCCCGGCGGAGGCGCGCACCATCGTGCGCGACGAGCCGGACAAGGAGCTGCTGGAGTCCCTCGACGAGGAGGGGCGCGCGTCGCTGCGGCTGCTGCTGGAGGGGCTGGAGTCGCACTGGTCGCTGGATGGGCTGACGACGCTGGTGTACGGGGTGCCGAAGGTGATGGCGGGGCTGGAGGCGGACGCCAGGCCGACGCCGGAGCTGAAGGTGGCGCAGCGGACGTTCTTCGCGCTGCTGTACCGGCTGCTGGTGACGCGGGAGACGGGGCCGCGGCTTCCGACGCTGCTGCTGGCGGTGGGGGCGGACCGGGTTCGCCGTCTGCTGACGGTCTGAGCTTCGGCCCGGGGTCCCGGGGTGCGGGGTCCGTCCTCAAGCGCCGGACGGGCTGGGGTTGGCGGGTTCGTTCGGCCCGGGGGCCCGGGATGAGGGTCAGGTGAGGGGCGGGAGGGGGAGGCCCTGGGGAGTGTGGAGGGAGAGGTGGCGGCGGGTGGGGGAGAGTACCGCCACCGTTGAGCGGGTGACGAAGAACTGGGCCCGGAAGGCCAGCACCGCCGTGTCCCCCACCCGCACCCTCCCCCCGTCCCCCTCCAGCACCCGGTAGTAGTCGATCACCCCCGCCGGAGCCTCCCCCACCCTCAGCCGCACCCCCGCCCGGGGCAGCACCGCACTCCCCACCCGCCCCCGCGCGTAGAACCCCCCGCCGAACACCGCCGGCCGCCCGTCCGCGAGGATGTGCGACACCTCCGTCACATACACATACGCCGGCTTCTCCGGCTGCCCCGCGTCCACCGCGTGCAGCGGAGTCGTCCCCGTCAGGGCGTGCCCCGGCTCCGCGTGGGTCGCGCCCGCCGACGCCAGCAGCGGCAGCGAGGCCACACAGTTCGCACTGGGCGCGCTCAGCAGCAGATCGCGGTGGCCCAGCCCGCGCAGCACCTCCCGCCCCGCCACCGCCAGCCCCAGCAGCGGCGTCGGCCGCGGAACCCCCGTCGCCGGGTCGCAGAGCAGACACGGGAACGCGGTGACCCCCGCGATCCTGATGCCCCGCAGCCGCCCCGCCCGCTCGGCGAACCCCGCCAGCGCGGAGAGCGGCACACCCCCCTCCTGGCCCGGATAGCCGCTCCCCTCGCCCCCGTCGAGACGTACCAGCACGTCCTGGACGAACCCCAGCCCCCGCGCCGCCTCCGCGACCGCGCGGGCGTTCCCCGGGTCGTACACCGTCACCGCCGACGGCCGCCGCGCGAGCAGCTCCGGCAGCGCCCGGCGCGGGATCTGCACCAGGTGCCCGAGATTGCCCGGCCGGGCCCCCGCCGCGTTGAGGACACGGGCCTCGGCCGCGTCCGTCGCCGCGTACCGGGGGATGTGCCGGGCGACCGCCCGGATCACCTCCGGATTGCGGCCGAGCTGTTTGACGACGAACCAGAGCGCGAGTCCCAGCCGGTCCGCCTCCGCCGCCAGCAGCGCCGCGTTCGACTCCACGGCGTCGAGATCCACCACATAGGTGTCGGGCGGGATGGCGCCCCGCCGGTGCAGCGCGGTCGCCGCCTCCACCAGGGCGGGATTGCGGGCGAGGACGGTGTCGAGGAACACGGGTGCACTCCCTGGAAGAGAAACGTTCAGTCCCCGGAGCCGTACAGGGCGCCGATCGCACGGCCGAGGAGGCCCACCACCAGATCGGCGCCCGCGCGCATGGGGTTGACCCGGACGGTCCAGTCGGCCAGCTCCGGAGCGTCCGCCAGCGCCGAGGCCGACAGCCGGTACACCAGCGGGGCGATCTCGTACCGGGAGCCCGCCCCCACCGGCCAGGGCGCCGCCCCGAGACCCGCCGCGACCGCCGGCAGCCGGCGGGCCACGGGCCGGTCCAGCCGTACCAGCACACAGCGGTCCTGCGCGTTGGCGACCCTGGCCTGGGCCACCCCCGCCACCTCCCCGGCATCCAGCCGGTCCGCGACCTCCCGCGTGACCCGGGACTGGATCGCCCACATCACCGGCACGTGCGTCAGCGCCCGCAGCACCTCCAGCGCCTGATGGCCCTGCACCTGCCCGCCGCCCGAGTAGTTGTCCGCACGCACCCGCCCCACCAGATCCGGCGCGCCCACCACCACCCCGACCCCCTCCGGACCGTGCAGCTTGAACAGGGAGAACGCCGACGCGTCCGCGCCGAGCTGCACCCCGCACGCCGGCACCCGCAGCGCCGCGTAGTTGTCGTCCACGATCGTGCGCACCCCCGCCTCCGCGCAGAGCGCGAGCACCCCGGCGAGATCGTAGGAGTCCGCCAGCCGCTGCCGGCTGTGCTGGAGAAACGCCCAGCGGGCCCCGGAGCGGGCCAGAGCCGTGCGCACGGCCGCCGGATCGTTGAAGTCGGCCTCGGCCCGCTCCACGGCCATCCCCCGCAGCGTGGTGGCCGTCGTGCGGTAGGCCGGAGCGCTGTGGATCAGCAGCCGGGGCGGTGCGCCCGCACCCGGCAGGGCGTGCAGCGTGTCCAGGGCGGCGCGCACCGCCCCCGTCCCCGCGCCCTGGACCAGGGCCGCGTCCCCCGCGCCGAAGAAGTCCGCGAGGACCGACTCCACCCGGGCGGTGGCCCGGGGCCGCCCCGGGCCCGGCACCACCCCCGCGTCGGCGGTGAACAGCTCCTCGCCCCGGAAGTGCGCGGCCGTGCACTCCAGCAGCCGGAACTGGACCGCGATCGCGTCCTCGACCTCCAGTGCGGGCAGCGGAAACGTACGGGGCAGCACGACGGGCTCGGGTGCGGGCTCGGGCACGGGCTCAGGGGCGGGCTCGGGCTCAGGGGCGGGCACGGACATCAGGGCTCCTGCTCGGTGGCGGTGGACGGGACGGCCCCGGACCCGGACCCGGGGCCGGGGTAGGGGCCGGGTCCGGGGCCGGGCGGCCCCGGGTCCGTCCCGGTCAGAAAGCGCAGCGGATTGCGCCGGGTCATCAGATCGATCAGCCCCTCCTCCACCCCCGCCGCCCGCAGCCCCGGCAGGAACCCCCGGAAGAGATGCCCGTACCCCTGCCCGCCCTCCGACCGCAGATAGCGGTGCCGCGAGATGTCCCCGCTCAGCAGCGCCCGGTCCGCGTGACCCACCTCCAACAGCGCGAGCAGCAGCCGCAGCCGGGTGGCGTCGCTCCGGTAGTTCTCCTTGCCGACGGTGTCGAAGGCGATGTACGCACCCGCCGCCGCCAGCTCCCGGTGCGCCCCCGGGTCGTCCAGCAGATCCTGATGGCCGATCGCGGCACGCTCCGGCGGCAGCCCCTCCCCGGTGAGCAGCGCGAGCTGGGCGGCCCCGCCCCGGCCCAGCCGCGCATGGGTGGCCACCGCGAGCCCGGTGGCGAGCGCGGCACGGGCGGCGGCCCGCAGCACCCGCGCCTCCGGCTCGCTGGGCCGCTCCCCGTGACTGCCGACCTCGCCGATCACCCCCGGACGGATGCCCGTGGTGCCGATGCCCTCCACGATCTCCCGCACCAGGACATCCGTCAGCCGCTCCACACTGCCGCGGGCGATGTCGGGTGTGTGGAAGGACTCGTAGTACCAGCCGGTCGCGGCCACCACGGCCACCCCCGACGCACGGGACAGCCGGGCCAGCGCGGGCGCGTCGCGCCCCATGCCCCGGCAGGTCATCTCCACGACCAGCCCGAGACCGAAGCTCTCGCGGAGATCCGCCAGTTCGGCGGCGACGGCCGGGGCGTGGCGGCGGCCGAGAACCGCCGCGCCCTCCCCCGTACGGTCCAGATCGAGGACGAGATGCTCATGGGCGAGGACCGGCCCCCGCAGCGCGTGCGGCGGCAGCGGGCCGGTGACGGTGCGCACGGTGCCCATGGCGTCTCCCGGACTCATCCGGCGACCGGGGTGAACAGCCCCAGCCAGTACAGGACATTGAGCAGCACCCCGCCCGCGATCACCGCCGCCGGCGCCGCCGCCATCCGCACCACGGGCCGCCCCATCGCCTCATTGAGCAGATAGAGCCCGCCGACGACGAGAATGCCCAGCCCGCCGCCCATGGTGTCGGCCGCCAGCAGCGAACCGAAGAGAATCGCGAGCTGAAGGGTGTCCGTGATCGCGCCGCGCAGATACTCCGACGCGTCACGGACCGTGGGCAGCCGCCCCAGAACCCGCCCCACGGACGACAGGGCCAGCACCTCCACCACGAGGACGGCGGCACCCGCGAGCGCCGCGAGCACCGGGTTCGGCATCAGATAGCCGATCGGATAGACGAAGGTGAACCCCACGATGCCGTACGCCCCCGAGGCGAGCGCCGTCGTCGCGATCAGCGGCAGAAATCCGAAGGCACGGTAGAAATCGACCTGCGCGGCCTCCGTGCGCTCACCGTCGGCGATCAGGAAACCGGTCGCCTCACCGCCCCCGAACACCCCGCTCTGCGCCAGCACCGCGACCCCCGCGCCCAGCAGCGCGAAGAGCGGCAGATACCGCCGCAGCCGGGCCGCTCCGGCGCCGAAGAGAGAGGCCGTCAGATCCTCACCGGCGCTCACCTCGTCCCCCGTCCGCCCGGCGCGCCGCCGGGCGAGGTCCCGGGCCAGCGCCAAGGCGATCAGCAGCAGCACCCCGGCGGCCATCGCGAGCGCCCCGGCGAACATGTGCGGCCAGACCTTCATGGTCAGCACGGTCAGCGCGAGTTCGAGAACGGCCGCGAACCCGCCCCACCGCCGCCCGAACTGCTGGGTGACGGCCAGCACCGGGAAGAGCGCGAAGAGGAAGAGGATCGGCGTCGACATCTGCTGCATCGCCGTGAGGAAGTCGACGGGCAGATCGTGCGCCAGCTCGTTCGCGCCCCGGAGACCGAAGACGACCACCGCGCCCCACGCACCGCCCAGAAGCGGCGCGAGCCACTTCCGCGGCGCGAGCAGACCCAGCACATCGGTGGGGAGGAAGAGCAGCCAGGGGTTGAGCACTCCGGTGGAGAGGGCCAGGGGCGCGCCCAGACCGAAGACGAAGCCGGCGGAGAGGCCGAAGGCGACCGCGGTGGTGGCGGCCCGGGTGGCCCGGCCCTGGACGAAGTCGAGCAGGAAGGGGCGCACCCCGTCGTTGAAGACCGCGACGGCCAGATGCGAGACGAGCGCCGTCAGCGCGCAGAGGGCGATCACGGTGAGCTGCTGGGCCGGGGTGAAGTCGAGAGCGGGGCGGGCGGCGGCGAGAAGAGTCGTGGTCACGGGGTCACTCCTTCGTGCCCGGGAGGTGTCGCCGGTCTGCTGCGTCCTGCGTCCTGCCTTCTGCCTTCTGTCTCTTGGTGCTGCGTGCCGCGTGCTGCGTGTGCTGGGTGTGCTGCGTGCCGTGGGCCCGGGCCGCGTGCCGTGGGCCTTGTCCGGTCAGGCGCGGGCGGCGATGGCGCGGGCCACGGTGGGGGCGACCGCGCCGATCCGGTCGACCGAGAAGCCGAACACCTTCGTACCGCCCGCGAGCAGGGCGTTGACCTCCTCCTCCGAGGGCACGGAGCGTCCGAAGGTGTGGCAGGCACCCCGGCCCAGCAGCCCGACGAGCAGCCCGAGGGAGGCGCCGGCGCCGGTGTGACAGGTGCCCAGGTAGTAGTCCGCCCCGCCCGCGCGGAGCTTCGCCGCCGCGTCCAGATCGCTGGAGACGGTGACATCGATGCCATCGAGCGCGAGCGCCCGGACCGCGGCCGCGGTCTCGTCCTTGCCGATTCCACCGGTGAGGATTCTCATGGCCGGCTCTCCTTGGTCCCGTTGTGATGCCGCTGATGCCGCTGATGCCGCTGATGCCGCTGATGCCTTTGGTGCCGGGTGGGTCGGGTGGGTCGGGTCAGACGGTGGGCTGCCGGGCGAGCACGGCCAGATGGAGCCCGAGGAAGACGATCTCGGTCTCGGTCAGAGCGGCGCCGAGTTCCCGCCCGGCGCGGGCGGCGACCGTACGGGCCCGGGCCAGCGCCTCCGGATGGCCGGCCAGCTCCGCCGCCAGCCGCTCGCCGCCGGGCGCGGGCTCGGCCGGGACCCCGTCCAGCAGCCGGGTGAGAGCCATCATCAGATGGCTCGTCAGCATGCCCGCCGTCGCCTCCGTGACGGTTCTGCCCTCGTCCGCGAGCGCCCTCAGCTCGGCGCTGACGAAATCGGCCACCTCGGGCCGAATCCGGCCGTCCTCGCGGAAGAGTCGGATGCGCTCGGCGAGTTGGTCGTCCATGAGAACCTCCCAGCCCGGACAGTAAACAGGATTCCGGACACCCGGTCCGTGAGCGCCACAGGACCGGCGGGTCCCGCACACCGCCCGGGAACCCCGAGCCCCCGGGAACTGCATCCTTCGGCCTACCGCCGGGTACGACCAGAGCACGACGCGACCGGGCCGGGCGCGGGAGACCGTGGACCCATGAGGAACGACATCACTCTGACCGCCGGCTGGGTCACCGCGATCCAGGGCGCCCTCGGCGCGGGCGGCCGGCTCCTCGGCGACGGCCCCTGGGGGATGCTGGAGCGATGGTGGGACGTGCCCACCGCCGGCTACCTCGCGATCACGGCGGCGGGGCTGCTGGTGGCGTACGCCGGTGAAGCGGCGCGCAGGCGCGCCCGGGCCTGACACCGGCGGCCGGACCCCGGCGGGCGCCCGTGGTCTCAGGCGATGTGCTCCTGCTCCAGCTCCGCCTGGAAGCGCTCCCTGAAGGCGGGCATCGCCTGCCGCAGCAGCGCCAGGCTGTGCGGATGGGTGATGCCGTGGGCGTCCGCGAGATGTATGTCGAGATGCTCGGCCTTGGGGTAGTCGCCGAGTTCGTGCGCGAGCGAGACGAAGACCGGGTAGACGGTCTCGTAGAACTCCCGTTCGTCCTGGGCGGAGTGCTCGGGGGCGGCGGCGGGGGCGGGTACCCGCGCCGGTTCCGGGCGCAGCGCGGGGTCGGTGAGGTCGCGGGTGCGATCGCCCGTCCCGGTGGGGACCCGTACGGGGCCGTGCTCCCGCTCCCGCTCCCGCTCCGATTCCGGTTCCTGTTCCCGCCGGTCGTCCGGCCGCCGGTCATCGGTGTACGAGGGGTCGTAGCCGCCCTCGTACTCGTCCGGGTGCACCTGCGCCGCGAACCACGGGCTCCCCTCCGATCGGGGCTGCCGCGCGGGCTGGTCCACGTACTCCTGGTACTCCTGGTCGTACCGGAACTCCTCGTGCTCCTGCGGCCACTCCTCCTCCGGCCAGGCACTTCGCCGCCGCTCCCGCGCCGGGGGAAGCTGCGGCCGGCCGGACCGCTCGGCCCCGGACGGCTCCGGCGCCTCCCCGGCCTCCTGAGATCCCCGCGCCTCCTGAGCCCCCCGCGGCCCCTCCGCCTTGTGCAGCCGCACCGGCCCCTCCTCGGGGTCCCGGTACGCGCGCTGGGGCTCCAGCTCCGGCTGCGGCGGGGCGGGCGGCAGCAGCATCGGCTCCACCCCCGCCGCCGCGAGCCCCGCGGCGGCCGTCTCCGCCAGCGGCACCCCGTACTTCGCCAGCCGCAGCGGCATCAGCGACTCCACCGGAGCCTTCCGCCGCCACGCCCGTCCGTACCGGGCCTGAAGCCTCGCCTGATAGATCAGCCGGTCCTGCTCCAGCTTGATCACCTGCTCATAGCTGCGCAGCTCCCAGAGCTTCATCCGCCGCCACAGCTTGAAGGTCGGCACCGGGGACAGCAGCCAGCGCGTCAGCCGCACACCCTCCATGTGCTTGTCGGCCGTGATGTCCGCGATCCGGCCCACCGCGTGCCGCGCCGCCTCCACCGAGACCACGAACAGCACCGGGATCACCGCGTGCATCCCCACACCCAGCGGATCGGGCCAGGACGCGGCGCCGTTGAAGGCGATCGTGGCGATCGTGAGCAGCCACGCCGTCTGACGCAGCATCGGGAACGGGATGCGCATCCACGTCAGCAGCAGATCGAGGGCGAGCAGCACACAGATGCCCGCGTCGATGCCGATGGGGAAGACCACCGCGAAATCGCCGAAGCCCTTGCGCTCGGCGAGATCGCGCACGGCGGCGTACGAACCGGCGAAACCGATCCCGGCGATGACCACCGCGCCGGTGACCACGACCGAGATGAGTATCCGGTGGGTCCGTGTCAGCTGCATCGCGGCCACCCGCGACCCCCTCCCCTGACGGCTGAACGCGTGTTCGTTCCTTTTCGGCCAGGGGCAGGCTACTCGCCGACGGGGGTCACTTGTTGGCTGCGGTCACCGAAGAGGCCACCGCCTTGGCGGCGCCGGCGGCGTCCTTCGACAGACCGGAGACGGCCGGGGGCTTCGCTCCCGCGTAACCGGTGCCGTTGTAGGTCAGCGTGAAGACCGTGTTCTCGACCCGCGCCACCACCGTCACGTACGAGAAGTCCTCGCCGGTCTTGCGGAGTTCATAGGTCACGGCGGACGCGCGCTGGCCGACCCCGCTCACGGCCGCGGTCTTGACCTCCTTCGCCCCGGAGGTCGCCTGGGCCTTGGCGAGTTCCTTGGCGAAGCTGTCCTCGGCGCGCTTGGCGGCGCTGACCGCCAGCGCCTTGTCCGATTCGTAACGGAGGAAGGAGACATCCAGCCACCGGTACTGCGAGCCCTTGACGCCGTTGTCGTCCAGACCGTTCCAGGAGCAGCCGGCGCGGGTCATGGTGTCCGAGGACTTGCTCGGGGTGCCCGAGGCGGACTTGACCGACGGGACCAGGTCCTTGACCGTCTTCGACGGGATCGACTTGCAGGCGTCCGGCAGCTTCGCGAACTTCGCGGGCTCCACGGTCGGGGACTTCTTCACCTCGGGCGCGGCCGAGGCGGAGGCCGAGTCCTTGCCGCCGCCGCCCGTGTCACCGGAGGAGCTGGACTTGTCGGAGTCGCCGCCCGAGTCCGACGAGCAGCCGGCGACGACAAGCATCACCGGGACGGCTGCGCAGGCGAGTATGCGGGCGAGTCGCGGGGCTGTTCGGTGCATGGTTCCTTCGGTTTCGTTGGTCGTACGGTCTCCGGCCGGGGCTGGAACACGGCCACGGTACGCGGACCCGGCGCGCGAGTGGAGCACTCCCCGGGGCGGGAGCCGGTGGTCCGGGCACCCCGGGGAGCGGTCAGCCGCCGAACTTTCCGGCCAGGCTCCCGGCCAGGCCGCGGGCCTTGTCCTGGAGTTCCTTGCTGTCCGGGACCGTGGTGACGCGGCCGGCCTGCTCGGTGTAGACGACGGTGACGATGACGTTCGATGTGCGGAACGCCACGCTCACGGTGCGGCTGCGGGCGGTGGAGCCGGCGCCCGCGGAGCTGAGCTCGTCGTTGAGGAAGGCCGCGTCCCCGAGATCGTCGAGGATGCGCGGCGCCAGGTCGTCCGCGTCGCCTCCGGTGCCGGTCCCCGGGCTGCCGCCGCCGTCGGTGGCGCCCGGCGATCCGCCCGTGTCCGTGGCTGTGTCCGAGTCCGAGTCCGAGTCCGGGTCCGTGGCTGTGTCCGTGCCCGGGGCCGGCGCGCCCTGCGACGACTGCGCCCCCGGCTCCCCGGGCTCCCGCGACCCCTCCGCTCCCGGTGAGGGAGTGGTGACGGGGAGCGAGGCGGCGCTCTGCTTCTTGGCGAAGACCTCCTGGGCGCGGTCGCTGTCGCTGACGGCCGGGTCGTACGACACCACGCGCTCGAAGTCGAGCGAGAGGGTGTGCGAGGCGTCCGGGGCGGTGGCCCGCCAGCCGCAGCCGACCCGGCGATCGGTGTCGAAGGTGCTGGTCGGGGTGCCTCTGAGGATCTTCTGCTGCTGCTCGTCGGGGAGATCGACCGCACCGGGGAGCAGTTCCTTGAGCGTGGAGCGCCCGATGGAGCCGCAGGGTTCGAGCAGGGTGCGGTACTTCCCCGGCTGGGCGGCGGGCGCGGTGCCCTTGGCGTCCGTGGCCTCTCCCTCGTCGCCGGAGTCCCCGGTGCAGCCGGCCACCAGGACCGAGAGGAGCGCCGCCGCGAGAGCGGTGGCGTACGCCATGGGCATGGGGGTACGGGCCCCGCGTGCCCCACCGGCCGGGCTTGCCTCGCGGCGGGGGGCGCACGCCTTTCGCTGCACGGTCCCAGACTCCCTTCGAGCGGAAAAGCGGTTGCCGCGCGAAGGCGGCCGATGGACACAATGTCTATCGCACGCACTGCCGTGGGTGCCGGTCCGCTGGGTCTTTCGCGGGTATTGGCGCCGGTTTTGCGATTCATTGATTTTCGGAGCTTATCGGGGGAATCGGGGAAGTATGTCGTACGCAGAGGTGCCGGGGGAGCGGGTTCCGATCCGGATGTGGGCCGACCCGGCGACGGTCGAGGGGGTGGCGATGGAGCAGCTCCGCAATGTCTCCACGCTGCCCTGGATCAAGGGCCTGGCCGTGATGCCGGACGTCCATTACGGCAAGGGCGCGACGGCGGGCTGAACGCCCGCCCGTGCCCGCCGGCTCTCACCTTCGCGGGGCACGGGTTCCCGGCCTGAGCCTGTGGCGCCGGTTGAGGCATGAACTCACGGATCGCTGCAGTAGTGCTGCCGCGTCGGCCACTGTGGGCGAGGAGAGGAGCACGTGGTCCTCGGCCGGATTCCAGCGGCCGCCCCTTCTTCCCGGTTCCGGTGGCGAGATGGCCGTCAGCCTGGAGGAAGCCAAACATATAGGCATATCTCGGGTCCTGAAGATCCATGAAGGTCATACGGCAATGCTTGGGTGGAGCGGGGCTTCGAGGTGGGTGAAGAGCGGATTGTTACTCGAACTGGTGATCGTATGGGGATGTGCTTGCGCGCTTGCGCAGGCATGCCTCAGCCGGGTCACCTGGGGTGGTGACCCGGCTGCGTGATGGCCGTGCGCCGGCCGGGGTCAGGGAGTGCGGTGGACCTTGGTGTTGGAGGCCTGGGCGCGGGGGCGGAGGAGGAGCAGGTCGACGTTGACGTGGGGTGGGCGGGTGACGGCCCAGGTGATGGTGGAGGCGACGTCGTCGGCGGTCAGGGGTTCGGCGACGCCCGCGTAGACCTTGGCCGCCTTCTCGGTGTCGCCGTGGAAGCGGGTGGTGGCGAACTCCTCGGTCTTCACCATGCCGGGGGCGATCTCGATCACCCGGACCGGGGTGCCGACGATCTCCAGGCGGAGGGTCTCGGCGAGGACGTGGGAGCCGTGCTTGGCGGCGACATAGCCGGCGCCGCCCTCATAGGTGGCGTGACCCGCCGTGGAGGTGATGACGACCACGGTGCCGTCGCCGCTCCCGGTGAGGGCGGGGAGCAGGGCCTGGGTGGTGTGGAGGGTGCCGATGACGTTGACCTCGAACATCCGGCGCCAGTCCTCGGGGTCGCCGGTGGCGACCGGATCGGCGCCGAGGGCGCCGCCGGCGTTGTTGACGAGGACGTCGCAGCGGTCGAGACCGGCGGCGAAGGCGTCGACCGCGTCCCGGTCGGTCACATCGAGGGGGTGGGCGTCGGCCCGGTGGCCCGCGGCGGTCAGTTCGGCGGCGAGCGCGTCGATCCGGTCCTTGCGGCGGGCGGTGAGGATCACGTGGTACCCGGCTTCGGCCAACTGGCGTGCGGTGGCGGCTCCGATGCCGCTGCTGGCTCCGGTGACGACGGCGACGGGGGTACCGCTGGTCATGGACTGCTCCTCGCACGTGAGATCGACGACGCGGTCAGGATAGGCGGGTCGGGGGCTCCGGGGTGGGCCGGTCCGGAAGCCCGGCCGGAAGCGGGGCTGGAAGCCGGGCCGGGGGCCGGGCGCGCGGGTCAGCGGTCCCCGGGCGGTCGGCGCGCGGGTCAGCGGTCCCCGGGGTGACCACGGACAGGGCGGCCGAGCCCGCGAGCCCGTGGGTACGCGGGTACGCCGGCACGCGAACCCCCGCCACGGCCGCCGCGCGGTCCCCCCTCAGAGGCCCTCCGCCCATGCGATGTAGCCGTCGGGGCGGACCAGCAGCGCGCCGCGCCGGCCGGAGGCCCAGTGCGCCCTGACCGTGCCGGCGGGGGCGGGTGCCGAGGCGGGGGCCGCGCCCTCGGGGGCCACCAGCACAGGGGCGCCCGCGCGCAGCAGCGCGTGGAGCCGGCCCTCCGCGAGCCGCAGATCGGGGGCGCGCCTGCCGGTGAGCCAGTGGGCGCCGAGGGGCCGGCGGTAGGCGATCCCGATACCGGAGACCTGTCCGACGGCGCGGTTCCGGGCGGCCGGGACCGCGGTGAGGGCGAGTCCGGCGAGGGTGCGCAGTGCGCGCCGGCGCCGGGTGTGGGCCATGGCCAGCCGGAGTATTCCGCCGCTGGAGCGGAGCACCATCGCGCCGACGGGGTGGCGCTCGGCGTGGTAGCTGTCGAGGAGGGCCTCGGGGCGCGGGGTGCGGTCCCCGAGGACGGCGGCGAGTTTCCAGGAGAGGTTGGCCGCGTCCTGGAGGCCGGTGTTCATGCCCTGGCCGCCGGCGGGGGAGTGGACATGGGCTGCGTCGCCCGCGAGGAAGACCCGGCCGCTGCGGTAGCGGGGGACCTGGCGTTCGTCGCAGTGGAAGCGGGAGATCCAGCGGGCGTCGTGCATTCCGTGGTCCGAGCCGAGGGCGAGACGGGTGACGCGGCGCAGTTCCTCCAGGTCGACGGGGGCGCTGTCGGCGGCCTGGTGGCGGGGGTCCCAGCCCATGACGCGGTACCAGCCGTCGCCGAAGGGGACGATGAAGGCGATGGCGTCCCCGGTGCCGTCGGCTCTGATCAGGTCGTCGGGGGGTGTGGTGAGCCGGACGTCCGCGAG
Organism: Streptomyces sp. NPDC001889; assembly: GCF_053594535.1. NCBI lineage: Bacteria > Bacillati > Actinomycetota > Actinomycetes > Kitasatosporales > Streptomycetaceae > Streptomyces > Streptomyces sp. NPDC001889. The sequence goes on along the minus strand of NZ_JBSFER010000029.1, from coordinate 80,009 downwards.
GGTCATGGAGCGGATCACGGCCTTGCCGGGGAAGGGGGTGCCGAGGGCGGTGCGGACCGTGCTGCGCACGCCGTCGGCGCCGACGGCGTAGCGGGCGCGGATCGTGCCGGTCCGGTCGCCTTCCCGGATGTGGGCGGTGACCTCGTCCGGGCTCTGGGTGAGGCCGGTCAGTTCCGTTCCGTACCGGAAGGTGGCGCCGGCGGCGCGGGCGCGCTGTTCGAGGAGCCGTTCCACTTCGTACTGCGGGGTGATGAGGACGAAGGGGAAGCGGGTCGGCAGTCCGGCCAGGTCGAAGCCGAGGCCGCCGAAGAAGCGGAGGCGGTCGATGCGTTTGCCCCGGGTGAGGAGTTCCGCGGCGAGGTCCCGGGTGTCGAGCAGTTCCAGGGTGCGGGCGTGGACGGCGAAGGCCCGGGTGAGGGTGCTCGCGGCGCGGGGGCGGCGTTCGATCACGGTGACGTCGATGCCCTGGGCCGCGAGATCCCCGGCGAGCAGTAATCCGGTGGGCCCGGCGCCGACGACGAGGGTCTCGGTGTGTTCGGTGGTGGTGGTGGTCTGCACGGCTGCCTCCTGGGTGCCCTGGGGGTGCGGACGCCTGCGCGCCGGCGCCCTGCGCCGGCGTCTGGGCCAACGGGTGTGGGCCAACGCTTGTGGGCAACCGTAGATTTCCGTTGAGGCTCCGTCAACATCCGTTGGCCTACAGTTGTTGGTATGACGAAAGAGCCCGCCGCGCCGCGCCGGTCCGATGCCACCAGAGCCGCGATCCTGGGCGCCGCCCGGGAGCGCTTCGCGGCCGACGGGTACGAGCGGGCGACCATTCGCGCCATCGCCCGTGACGCCGGGATCGACCCGTCGATGGTGATGCGCTACTACGGCAACAAGGAGGGGCTCTTCGCCGCCGCCTCCGACTTCGACCTCCGGCTCTCCGCTCTGGACGGGGTGCCGGCGGAGGGCATGGGCGCGGCGCTGGTCCGGCACTTCCTCGGCCGGTGGGAGGCGGAGGACGGTCTGCCCGCGCTGCTGCGGGCCAGCGCCACCCACGAGGTCGCCGCCGAGCGGGCGCGGCGGATGTTCGACGAGCAGCTCAGGCCGTTCGCCCTGCGGGTCTCCCCGCGCCCGGAGGAGGCGGCGGGGCGGGCCGCGCTGGTCTCCTCGCAGTTGATCGGGCTGGCCTTCAGCCGGTACGTGCTGCGGCTGGCGCCCGCTGTGGGGATGGCGCGGGAGGAGCTGGTCGGGTGGCTGGCCCCCACGGTCCAGCGGTATCTGACGGGGGACGCGCCCGAGGGGGAGTGACCGGGGAGTGGCCTCTGGCCCGGTCCCGCCCGGGCCCCGGTGTCACGCCGCCGTGCCGCCGAACTCCCTCACCGCCTCGGCGACGATCGCCTCCAGCCGGGCGTGGTGGGCGCCCCGCCAGTAGACGCGCTCGCACTCCGCGCACTGGGCGAACACGTCGTAGGTCCGCTGGGTGCCCTGCCGCAACTGGGCCCGCACGGCGTCCTTGCCGGCCTCGCGCAGCGGGCCGTTGCAGGCGGTGCAGCGGGTCCAGGGGGTGAGCGGGGGCGCGAAACGTCCCAGTACGTCGCGCAGTTGGTCGTCGGGGCGGTCGCTGTAGACGTACGCCCCGGCCCAGATCTCCCGGCGCCGCAGGAGGCCCCGGTCCCGTGAGAGCAGGACCCGCCGTTCGCGTGCGGAGAGCGCCGCCAGCGCCGGGTCGCCGATGTCCTCGCTCTCGTAGGCCGCGTCCACGCCCAGCAGGCGCAGGCGCCGGGCCAGGGTGCCGAGGTGGACGTCGAGGAGGAAGCGGAGGGGTGCGCCGGGGATGTGCTGGGGGCGCTGGACGGGGTGGACGCCGACGGTCTCGCCCGCGCGGGGGATGTGGGCGACCGTCACCTCCTCGCCGTCGACGAGGAGTCGGCCCGCCTCGGTGAGGGGGATGCCGAGGGATTCGATGGTGTGGCCGAGGGTGGAGGTGCCGTCGGTGAGGAGGGAGGTGGGGGTCTGGGGGTGGCGGTGTTCGGCGGGGATGAAGAGGTGGAGCTCGGGGGCGATGAGGAGGTGGATTTCCGGTCCGTTCACGGTGCCAGCATCCCACCGGGGCGGGTGCCTCCCGGCGGGGCTGGGAGACCCAGCCCGTCCGGCGTTCGAGGACGGACCCTGTGCCACGGGTGCCCCCGGCGACCCAGCCCGTCCGGCGATTGAGGACGGACCCCGTGCCCCAGGAGACCCGCACGGTGCGGGCCTCGGCCGGGGGCCGGCCCCCGAACCCCCGCGGACGCGGCAACCTCCCTAGGGCCAGACCAGGCAGTAGGGCTGGTGCCCCGCCTCGTGCAGCCGGAGGCTGAAGTCCTGCCACTCGTGGAGCAGCTGGTAGACGTTGTACGCGTCCCTCGGCCCGCCCCGGTCCGGCACCGTCGACCAGATGAAGGCCGCGGCCCCCACCGACTCCTCGCCGATGTCCCGCAGCGGGTCCACCACCGTCATCGGCAGCCGCACCACCGCGTAGTCCGGATGCAGCACCACCAGCTCCAGGGGCGGCACCTTGTTGAGGGGCAGGCCCTGGATGCCCATCAGCACCATCGCGGCTATGGTCTCCGGCTTGATCTTCGTGAAGAGGCCGCCCATGCCCAGCTCGTCCCCGCCCAGCTCCTCCGGGCGCATCGAGATCGGGACCCGCGCCGCCGTGGCCCCATTGGGCGCCCCGAAATACTTGTAGGTCACCCCCATGCGGGCGTTCCTGCCTCCCATGGCCTCCGCGTCCGCGTCGCCCCGTCGGTGCCTGCCCCGACGGGCAGGCTCAGGACCCAGGTCGTCGGTGCCCTCGCCCAGTCCGCCACCGCGATACATATCTCCACCCGACCACTCGCGGCCCCCGCCGCGCAACCCGATCATCGTGACAGTGACCTCCCCCGCGAACGCCTGGTGAAACACCTGTCCGCGAGGAACACCGTGGCCTCTGACACCATGGATTGCGTGAGCCTTCCCTGTGTCGACCCAGTTTCGCAGATGCGGGGAGGGTGACGCCGTTCCGTAATACGAGGAGATCACGCTCCCCGCTCACCCGTGGCCGAGATCATCCGCCCCGGCCGCCCGAACCCCGAATCGCAGATCAGGACCAAAGTGGCGTATTCATACGAAGCCCCAGTTTCGCAGGCGCTCTTCGACCGTGCGTCCGCAGTGACGCCCGGCGGCGTCAACTCACCCGTGCGGGCCTTCAGGGCCGTGGGCGGCACGCCCCGGTTCATGGTGTCCGGCACCGGCCCGTACCTCACCGACGCGGACGGACGCGAATACGTCGACCTCGTCTGCTCGTGGGGACCGATGATTCTCGGCCACTCCCACCCGGCTGTTCTGGAGGCCGTGCACGCCGCCGTCGCACGCGGCACCTCCTTCGGTACGCCCGGTGAGGGCGAGGTCGCCCTCGCCGAGGAGATCGTGGCCCGGGTCGCCCCCGTCGAGCAGGTGCGGCTGGTCTCCAGCGGCACCGAGGCGACGATGTCGGCGATCCGGCTCGCCCGGGGCTTCACCGGCCGGGCCAAGGTCGTGAAGTTCGCCGGCTGCTACCACGGCCATGTGGACGCCCTGCTCGCCGCCGCCGGCTCCGGTGTGGCGACGTTCGGGCTGCCCGACACCCCCGGGGTCACCGGCGCCCAGGCGGGTGAGACGGTCGTGCTGCCCTACAACGACCTCGAAGCCGTGCGCGCCGCCTTCGCCGCCCACCCGGGCGAGATCGCCTGTGTGATCACCGAGGCCTCGCCCGGCAACATGGGCGTGGTCCCTCCGCTGCCCGGTTTCAACCAGGGGCTGAAGGACCTCTGCCGCGAGCACGGCGCGCTCTACATCTCCGACGAGGTGATGACCGGCTTCCGCACCAGCCGGGCGGGCTGGTTCGGTGTCGACGGCGTCGAGCCCGATCTGATGACCTTCGGCAAGGTCATGGGCGGCGGCTTCCCGGCCGCCGCGTTCGGCGGACGCCGGGACGTGATGGAGCGGCTCGCCCCGGCCGGGCCCGTCTACCAGGCGGGCACCCTCTCCGGGAACCCGGTCGCCACCGCCGCCGGTCTCGCTCAGCTGCGGCTGCTGGACGACGCCGCGTACCGGCGGCTCGACGCGGTCTCCACCGAGATCCAGGGCCTGGTCACCGCCGCCCTCACCCAGCAGGGCGTGGCACACCGGCTCCAGACGGCGAGCACGATGTTCTCGGTCTTCTTCACCCCGGACGCCGTCACCGACTACGAGGGGGCGCGGCGCCAGGAGGCGTACCGCTTCAACGCCTTCTTCCACTCGATGCTGGCGCAGGGCGTCTATCTCCCGCCGTCCGCCTTCGAGTCCTGGTTCGTCTCCACCGCGCACGACTCCCGGGCGGTGGAGCGGATCGCCGCCGCGCTGCCCTCGGCCGCCCGCGCCGCCGCGGAGGCCACGGCATGAGCACGAGCGCCGACACCACCAGGACCGTGGTCCACCTGGTGCGCCACGGCGAGGTCCACAACCCCGACGGTGTGCTCTACGGGCGACGGGCGGGCTACCACCTCTCCGGGCTCGGCCGGGAGATGGCCGACCGGGTCGCCGAGCACTTCTCGGACCGGGACATCGTCCAGGTCGTCGCCTCCCCGCTGGAGCGCGCCCAGGAGACCGCCGCCCCCGTCGCCAAGGGCCACGGTCTCGGCCTCGGCACCGACGACCGGCTGATCGAGGCGGGCAATGTCTTCGAGGGCAAGACCTTCGGCGTCGGCGACGGGGCCCTGCGCAGGCCGGGGAACTGGCGGCATCTGACCAATCCGTTCCGCCCGTCCTGGGGGGAGCCGTACATCGACCAGGTCGTCCGGATGATGGGCGCGCTCAACTCGGCGCGCGACGCCGCCCGGGGGCACGAGGCCGTGCTGGTCAGCCATCAGCTGCCGATCTGGATCGTCCGCAGCTTCATCGAGCGGCGGCGGCTGTGGCACGACCCGCGCCGCCGGCAGTGCACGCTGGCGTCGCTGACCTCGTTCACCTACGAGGGCGACCGCGTCGTCTCGGTGGGGTACTCGGAGCCCGCGCTCGATCTCGTACCCCCGCATCTGCGGGCCGGCGCCAAGCCGGTGAAGGGGAAATCGAAGGCGTTCGGCGCATAACCCGGCGGGTGCGGGAATTGCCGGGGAAGAGCGCGCGGACAGCGTGGTGACAAGGGGCCGCGGGACGCCGGGAAATGGGCGTCCCGCGCCCCCTGCCGCATGTTCGGGGCCCGCCTCCCGCCCGTTGTGCGGCCGGATTCCTTAAGGCGGCTTGACAACAGGCGTAAGAGGGGTCATACGGGCAGCGAGGGGGGCGCGGAAGATCGCCGGAACCGTCATGCGAAACTTTTCACATGAGCCTGAGCCGTGCACCTCGTGCTGCCCTGCTGACCGCCGTGACCGTGGCCGGCGGGCTCGTCCTGTCCGCCTGCGGCCAGGACTCCGGCAAGGGCGGAAACAACATCAACTTCGTCACGGACACCGGAGGCATCGCCACCGTCGCGAAGGGTGAGCGCAAGGCCACCGGCACGATCGCCGGCGAGACCCTGGAGGGAAAGCGGCTCGATGTCGCCGACCTCAAGGGCAAGATCGTCGTCATCAATGTCTGGGGTTCGTGGTGCGGTCCGTGCCGCGCCGAGGCAAAGCATTTCGACAAGGTGTCCGAGGAGCTGAAGCCGAAGGGCGTCGAGTTCGTCGGGATCAACACCAGAGACCACAACAAAGGCTCGGCGGTTGCCTTCGAGAAGGAATACGAAGTCAGCTACCCCAGTCTGTACGACCCCGCGGGCAAGTTGATCATCAATGGCTTCCCCCGGGGAACCCTGGCGCCGCAGGCCATTCCCTCCACGGTCGTCCTCGACCGGGACGGAAAGATCGCGGCCCGTTCACTCGCGGAACTGAGCGAGAAGCAGCTCCGCAAGATGATCGACCCCTTGATCGCGGAGAAGTGATCCGGTGAGCACCGCACAGACCGTGGCCGAGTTCGCCGCGTCGCGTCCGCCCGTGCCCACCGGCTCCGACTGGACCGTGCTGGCGGCGGGCGTCAATGAGACCGTCCTCGGCGGGGCGCTGGCGCTGGCGCTGCCGATCGCCGTCCTCGGCGGGCTCGTCTCCTTCTTCTCCCCCTGTGTGCTGCCGCTGGTCCCCGGCTATCTCTCCTATGTCACCGGTGTCTCCGGCACCGATCTGGCGGAGGCCAGGCGCGGCCGGATGGTGGCCGGCGCCTCGCTCTTCGTGCTCGGCTTCACCGCCGTGTTCGTGTCGGGCGGCGCGCTCTTCGGCCACTTCGGCCTCAGCCTCCAGGACCACCAGGCGACCCTCTCGAAGATCCTCGGCGTGCTGATGCTGCTGCTCGGGGCGTTCTTCATGGGGGCGATGCCCTGGCTGACCCAGCGTGAGTTCCGCTTCCGGAAGAGGCCGGCGACCGGGCTGCTCGGCGCGCCGCTGCTGGGCGCGCTCTTCGGCATCGGCTGGACCCCCTGTATCGGCCCGACGCTCGCGGCCGTGCAGATCCTGGCGATGGAGCAGGGCAGCGCGGGCCGGGGGGCCATACTGACCGTCGCGTACTGCCTCGGTCTCGGAGTGCCCTTCGTGCTCGCCGCCGTGGCCTTCCGCAAGGCGCTGGGCGCCTTCGGCTGGGTCAAGCGGCACTACGTCTGGGTGATGCGGATCGGCGGCATCATGATGATCGTGACCGGGCTGCTGCTGCTGACCGGGGTCTGGGACTCGATGGTGGCGCAGATGCAGACCTGGTCCAACGGCTTCACGGTGGGGATCTGACACCCATGGGCAAGGGCACGACCGAGAGCACCAGCACCAGCACCAGCGACAAGGGCAAGAGCGGGGCCGTGAGCGACAGCACAACGGAGACCGGCAGCGGGACCGGGGACGGAACCACGGCCGGGGACGGGACCACGGCCGGGAGCGAGCAGGAGCGCGCGGCCGAGCGGAGCCGGGAGACGGCCGCCGGGGCGCGGCTCTCCACCGCCCCCCGGGAGGAGACCTCCCAGGAGGAGCCGGCCGGCGGCCCCACCCTCGGTCTCGTGGGCTGGGCGCGCTGGTTCTGGCGGCAGCTCACCTCCATGCGGGTCGCGCTGATCCTGCTGCTGCTGCTCTCCCTCGCCTCGATCCCCGGTTCGCTGATCCCGCAGAACAGCGTCGACGACCTCAAGGTGCAGACCTGGCAGGAGAACAACGAGACCCTGACCCCGGTCTTCGAGGCGCTCCAGCTCTTCGACGTCTACAGCTCGGTCTGGTTCTCGGCGATCTACATCCTGCTGTTCGTCTCCCTCATCGGCTGTATCGTCCCGCGGACCTGGCAGTTCGTGGGCCAGCTCCGCAGCCGTCCGCCGGGCGCCCCGGGGCGGCTCGACCGGATGCCCGCGTACACCACCTGGCGCACCGACGCCGAGCCCGAGCAGGTGCGTGAGCTGGCGCTCGGGATACTGGGGCGCGGCCGGTTCCGGGCGCACACGGTCGGCAACGCGGTCGCCGCCGAGAAGGGGTACCTCCGGGAGGCCGGGAACCTGGTCTTCCATGTCTCGCTGATCGTGATGCTGGTGGCCTTCGCCGCCGGCCAGCTCTTCAAGTCCGAGGGCGGCAAGCTGATCGTCGAGGGCGGCGGGTTCTCCAACAGCCTCACGCACTACGACGACTTCCGGTCCGGCTCGCTCCACGACATCGACGACCTGGTGCCGTTCTCCTTCATGCTGGACGAGTTCACCGGTACGTACGAGAAGACCGGGCCGCAGCGCGGCACCCCCCGCACCTACGAGGCCGCGGTCACCTGGTCCGAGCCGGGCGGCCAGGACAAGAAGGCCACGATCGAGGTCAACCGGCCGCTGGTGGTCGACGGCACCAAGGTCTATCTGCTGGCCCACGGGTACGCCCCGGTGGTCACGGTCCGGGACGGCCGGGGCAAGGTCGTCTTCAGCGGCGCCACCCCGCTGCTGCCGGCGGACTCCAATGTCACCTCCACCGGTGCGATCAAGGTGATGGACGGCTACCGCGACAAGAACGGCAAGAAGACCCAGCTGGGCTTCAGCGCCTTCTTCGTCCCCACCTTCGCCGGCCACGGCGCGGGCACGATGTTCTCCACCTTCCCCGCCCTGGACAATCCGGTGCTCGCGCTGACCGGCTTCATCGGCGATCTGCGGGTCAACTCCGGACTGCCGCAGAACGTGTACCAGCTCGACACGAGCAAGATGAAGCAGTTCACGGACGAGAAGGGCGAGAAGCTCGCCGAGCGGCTGCTGCCCGGCGAGACCATGAAGCTCCCGGACGGCGCCGGCTCCATCACCTTCGAGAAGGAGGTCAAGGAGTGGGCGAGCTTCCAGATCTCCCAGTCGCCCGGCAACGGCTGGGCGCTGGGCGGCGCGGTCGCCGCCATCGCGGGCCTGGTCGGCTCGCTCTTCATCCAGCGCCGCCGGGTCTGGGTGCGGGCCGTGCGCGGCGCCGACGGGGTGACGGTGGTCGAGATGGCGGGCCTCGGCCGCAGCGAGTCGCCGAAGCTGCCGGAGGAGCTGGCCGGACTGGCCGCCGCCCTCCACGAACGGGCGCCGACCGCGCCCGTACCACCGAACGACTCCGACGATCGAAGCGATGCCGTGGAAGTTTCTGCCGAAGGGGCTGACAAGTGAGTCTCGCCGCCGCAACCAACGAGAACCTCGCCCAGATCAGCAACACACTGATCTACTCCGCGATGGCCGTCTACACCCTGGCGTTCCTGGCGCACATCGCCGAGTGGGTCTTCGGCAGCCGCAGCAAGGTGGGCCGTACCGCCGCCGCGCTGACCGCCCCGGCGTCCGCCCCCGCCGTCCAGGTGCGCGGCAAGGAGGCCGGGAAGGAGGGCGGCACGGCCGTCCTCGACAAGCCGAGGGTCGTCACCCGCTCCGCGCCCGGCACCCGTGATGTCCCGGACGGGCCCGGCGCCGCCGGCGGCACGTTCAAGGGCGATCTGTACGGGCGGATCGCGATCGCGCTCACCGTGCTGGCGTTCGCCATCCAGGCGGGGGGTGTCGCGACCCGCGCGATGTCGGTGCAGCGCGCCCCCTGGGGCAACATGTACGAGTTCTCCATCACCTTCTCCACGGTGCTGGTCGGCGCGTACCTGGGCTTCCTGGCCGCGGGGAAGAACGTCCGCTGGCTGGGGCTGCCGCTGGTCGGCACCGTACTGATCGACCTCGGTATCGCCACCACCTGGCTCTACACCGCGAGCGACCAGCTGGTCCCGGCGCTGGACTCCTACTGGCTCTGGATTCATGTCTCCACCGCGATCTTCTGCGGCGCGGTGTTCTACCTCGGCGCGGTCGGCACGGTGCTGTACCTCTTCCGGGACTCCTACGAGAAGAAGCTGGCGCGCGGCGGCAAGCCCGGCGCCTTCACCGCCTCGGTCCTGGACCGGCTGCCGTCGGCGGCCTCCCTGGACAAGTTCGCGTACCGCGTCAACGCGGCGATCTTCCCGCTGTGGACGTTCACGATCATCGCGGGCGCGATCTGGGCGGGCGACGCCTGGGGCCGGTACTGGGGCTGGGACCCCAAGGAGGTCTGGTCCTTCATCACCTGGGTGGCGTACGCCTGCTATCTGCACGCCCGCGCGACCGCCGGGTGGAAGGGCCGCAAGGCGGCGGTGCTGGCGCTGATCGCCTTCGCCTGCTGGCTGTTCAACTACTACGGCGTGAACATCTTCGTGGACGGTCTGCACTCCTACGCGTGACCGCGTGGGCGGCCCCGTCCCCGGTGCCCCGCCGGTCCGGATGTCCCGGACCGGCGGGGCACCGGCGTCTCACCTCACGCGCCCTCGTCGTTCTTGTCCTTGTCCTTGTCCTTGCCGTCGTTCCTCTGGTCGTCCTCCGGGGATTTCTCGTCCCGCAGCGACTTGAGGAACTCCGGATTGTCGTCGGGCGCCACCCAGCCGCCGCCCCGCGCCCCGCCGTGTCCCAGGGCCCTGCGCGGGCGCCCCGCGATGAACCAGGCGACCGGGCCCAGCAGGACCTGCCCGAAGAGCAGCACGATAATGACCCACGCCACCTTCGGCAGATTCCTGACCTCCTTCTCGGGAGTGTTCAGGCAGTCGATGAAGGCGTAGATCCACAGCGCCAGGACCAGCAGAAAGGGCAGATACCTGAGCATGGTCTTACGGTCTCCCGGAATGAGGTGAGGGGGCTTGTGCGGGGCCCCGGTGACGCGGCCAGGGTAACCGGTACCCGATACTGGAGCGCATGGCTTACGACGATCTTCGTACCCTGCTCAGGGCCCTGGAACGCGAGGGCGACCTCAAGCGCATCAAGGCCGAGGTGGACCCCCATCTGGAAGTCGGGGAGATCGTCGACCGGGTGAACAAGGCGGGCGGCCCGGCCCTTCTCTTCGAGAATGTGCGCGGCTCCGCGATGCCGCTCGCGATGAATGTCTTCGGTACCGACCGCCGGCTGCTCAAGGCGCTCGGCCTCACCTCGTACAGCGACATCAGCGACAAGATCGGCGGGCTGCTCAAGCCCGAGCTGCCGCACGGCTTCGTCGGGGTGCGCGAGGCGTTCGGCAAGCTCGGCTCGATGGTGCACGTGCCGCCGAAGAAGGTGAAGGACGCCCCCGTGCAGGAGGTGGTCCTGCGCGGCGACGACGTCGACCTCGACCGGCTGCCCGCGCTCTTCACCTGGCCGAAGGACGGCGGCTCCTTCTTCAATCTCGGGCTGACGCACACCAAGGACCCGGAGTCCGGCGTACGGAATCTGGGGCTCTACCGGCTCCAGCGGCACGACCGGCGCACCATCGGGATGCACTGGCAGATCCACAAGGACAGCCGCAACCACTACCAGGTCGCCGCCCGCCGGGGCGAGCGGCTGCCGGTCGCCATCGCCTTCGGCTGTCCGCCGGCCGTCACCTACGCCTCCACCGCGCCGCTCCCCGGCGACATCGACGAGTACCTCTTCGCCGGTTTCATCCAGGGCAAGCGGATCGAGATGGTCGACTGCAAGACCGTCCCGCTCCAGGTCCCCGCGCAGGCGGAGGTGGTGCTGGAGGGGTGGCTGGAGCCCGGGCAGATGCTCCCCGAGGGCCCGTACGGCGACCACACCGGCTTCTACACCCCGCAGGAGCCGTTCCCGGCGCTGACCATCGACTGCGTCACGATGCGCAGGCGCCCGCTGCTCCAGTCGATCGTGGTGGGCCGCCCGCCGACCGAGGACGGGCCGCTGGGGCGCGCGACGGAGCGTTTCTTCCTGCCGCTGCTGAAGATCATCGTGCCGGACATCGTCGACTACCACCTGCCCGAGTCGGGCGGCTTCCACAACTGCGCGATCGTCTCGATCGACAAGAAGTACCCCAAGCACGCGCAGAAGGTGATGTCCGCGATCTGGGGCGCGCACATGATGTCGCTCACCAAGCTGATCGTGGTCGTCGACGCCGACTGCGATGTCCACGATCTCCACGAGGTCTCCTGGCGGGCCCTGGGCAACACCGACTACGCCCGCGACCTCACCGTGGCCGAGGGCCCAGTCGACCATCTCGACCACGCCTCCTACCAGCAGTTCTGGGGCGGCAAGGCGGGCATCGACGCGACGAGGAAGTGGCCCGAGGAGGGGTACGTCCGCGACGGCGGCTGGCCCGACATGGTGGAGTCCGACCCGGACACGGCGGCGCTGGTGGACCGCCGCTGGAAGGAGTACGGCCTGTGAGCGCGTCCGCCGACGCGCTCCCGGACAGCCCGCTCCCGGACAGCCCCGGCCGCACCAGGAGCTTTCTGCGGCTGGTGATGATCGAGCACTCGGTCTTCGCGCTGCCCTTCGCCTATATCGCCGCCCTCACCGCGATGTTCCTGGACGGCGGGTCCATCCAGTGGGGGACGCTGCTGCTGGTCACCTTCGCGATGGTCGGGCTGCGGACCTTCGCGATGGCCTGCAACCGGATCATCGACCGCGAGATCGACGCCCGGAACCCGCGCACCGCCGGCCGGGAGCTGGTCACGGGCGCGGTGAGCGTGCGGTCCGCGTGGACCGGGGCCCTGATCGCGCTGGTGGTCTTCCTGGGGGCCGCCGCGCTGCTCAACCCGCTCTGTCTGATGCTGGCGCCCGTCGCGGTGGTCCCGATGGTGGTCTATCCGTACGGGAAGAGGTTCACCGACTACCCGCACGCCATCCTGGGCCTGGCGCAGGCCATGGGTCCGATCGGCGCCTGGCTCGCGGTCACCGGGGAGTGGTCGTGGGACGCGGTGATCCTCGGGCTCGCGGTCGGTGTCTGGATCGGCGGCTTCGATCTGATCTTCGCCACCCAGGACGTCTCGGCGGACCGCGCCGAGGGCGTGCGCTCGGTGCCGGCCCGCTTCGGTGTCCCGGCCGCGCTGCACGGGGCCCGGGCGGCGCACGCCGTGACGGCCGCGCTGCTGGTCTGGTACGCGCTGGCGACGGACGCCGGGGTGTTCCTCTGGGCGGGGCTCCTGATCGTGGCGGTGGCGTTCTGCTACGAGCACACGGTGGTGAAGCCGCACGATCTGTCCCGGCTGAACCGGGCGTTCTTCACCGTCAACGGCTTCATCGGGATCAGCCTGTTCGGGTTCGCCCTGCTGGATCTGCTGGTGCGCGGGCTCACCCTCTAGCCCGCCGCCCGCTCGGACGCTCCCGCCGCCCGCCGCCCGCTCCGGCCCGCTCCCGGTCCCGCTGCCCGCCGCCCGCTCCCGGTCCCGCTCCGGCCGCTGCTCCGGCCCGCTCCCGGTCGCGGGCCCCGGCGCCTGGCACACGGGTCCTCGGGCCCGCCGGATAGGCTCCCTGTGTGGAGCCAGCACAGAACAACCCCCGTCGCCCGTGGATCGTCGGCGTCTCCGGCGCCTCCGGGACACCGTATGCCGCCGCCGTGCTGCGCGGGCTGATCGACGCAGGCGAGAGCGTCGATCTGGTGGTCTCGCGGGCCTCCCGGCTGACGCTGCTCGACGAGACCGGGATCTCCTTCCGGGACGCCCACTGGCGCGACGATCTGCGGGAGTGGCTCGCCCGGGGCGCGGACGGCAAGCCGGACACCTTCCGGGTGGAGCTGGACGGGGTGCGCCACTGGTCGGCCGGGGATCTCGCGGCCGGTCCTTCCTCGGGCTCGTACCCCGCGAAGGGGATGCTGATCGTGCCGGCCTCGACGGCCGCCGTCGCCGGGGTCGCCCTCGGGCTCTCCAAGGATCTCCTCCAGCGCACCGCCAGCGTCACGCTCAAGGAGCGGCGCCCGCTGCTGGTCGCCGTGCGGGAGACCCCGCTGAACGGGCAGACCCTGCGGCATCTCGTCACGCTCGACGAGGCCGGGGCCGTGGTGCTGCCCGCCTCACCGGCCTTCTACGCGGGCGCGACGCACATCCAGGACCTGGTGGACTTCGTCGCCGGGCGGGCGCTGGACGCGGTGGGCGTACCGCACCGGCTGTACCGGCGCTGGGAAGGGGAGCTGGGGGGCTCCCGGGGAGCCGGTCCGGCCTCCTGACGGCCCTTTTCGGACATCCGTCGCCGTGGGCTCCCGCTGCCCGGGGATTCCGGACACCCTGAAGATCATCGCTGGTTCGTCATCAGATTCGCCATCAGAATCGCAGGGCTCGCGCCCTGCACGCCTCAGGTTCAGCAACTATGGAAGGCTCCAGGCACATGGACGCGGTGGACAGACAGCTCATCCAGGCCCTCCGGGAGAACGGCAGGGCCTCGTACGCCGAGCTGGGACGGCTCGTGGGTCTCTCCGGGCCCAGTGTCACGGACCGGATCAACCGCCTGGAGGCGGCCGGTGTCATCACCGGCTACCGCGCCACCGTCGACGCGGCGTCCCTCGGCCTCGGGGTCACCGCCCTCATCGGCATCTCCCTCTCCGACGCGGCCGACCACGAGGACGTGGCGCGCCGGCTGCGGGATCTCGCGGAGATCGAGGACTGCTGGTTCATCGCGGGTGACGACTCCTACATGCTGAAGGTGCGCGTCGGCGATGTCGACGGCCTGGAGAAGACGATCCGCCGGCTCAGCGGGACCCGGGGTGTCTCCCGCACCCGCACCACGATCGTGCTCTCCACCAAGTGGGAGAACCGGGTCGGGGACCTTCCGGAGCAGAGCTGATCCGGGGGCCGTGGGGGCGCCCCCGTCCGTCGGGGACGGGGGAGTAACGTTGTCGGAGCCCGATTGACGTCAGACATGGGAGGCGGGCGCATGGACGCTGGGCTCAAGCGCGAGCTGGAGGCGAAGGTCACGGCCGGGGAGCGGCTGACCCGCGAGGACGGGATCGCTCTGTACGCCTCGGACGACCTGGCCTGGCTCGGTGGTCTCGCCCACGAGGTGCGCACCCGCAAGAACGGCGATGTCGTCCACTTCAACGTCAACCGCCACCTCAACATGACCAATGTGTGCACCGCGTCGTGCGCGTACTGCTCGTTCCAGCGCAAGCCGGGCGAGAAGGACGCGTACACGATGCGCATCGAGGAGGCCGTCCGCCTCGCCAAGGCGATGGAGAACGAGAACCTCACCGAGCTGCACATCGTCAACGGGCTCCACCCCAACCTTCCGTGGCGGTACTACCCGCGCTCCCTGAGCGCGCTGAAGGAAGCCCTCCCGCACGTCTCCCTGAAGGCCTTCACCGCCACCGAGATCCACCACTTCGAGACCATCTCCGGCATGTCGGCCTCCGACATCCTGGACGAGCTGATCGAGGCGGGCCTCGAATCGCTCACCGGTGGCGGCGCGGAGATCTTCGACTGGGAGGTGCGCCAGCACATCGTCGACCACAGGACCCACTGGGAGGACTGGTCGCGCATCCACCGGCTGGCGCACGGCAAGGGCCTCAAGACCCCCTCGACCATGCTGTACGGGCACATCGAGGAGCCCCGCCACCGCGTCGACCATGTGCTGCGGCTGCGGGAGCTCCAGGACGAGACCGGCGGTTTCCAGGTCTTCATCCCGCTGCGCTACCAGCACGACTTCGTGGACATGCAGGACGGCAAGATCCGCAACCGCCTCCAGGCGCGGACGACGATGGCGACCGGTGCCGAGGCGCTGAAGACCTTCGCGGTCTCCCGGCTGCTCTTCGACAACGTGCCGCACGTCAAGGTCTTCTGGGTGATGCACGGCGTGCAGACCGCCCAGCTCGCGCTCCAGCACGGGGCGGACGACATGGACGGCTCGGTCGTCGAGTACAAGATCACGCATGACGCGGACAACTACGGCACGCCGAACAAGCTGACCCGCGACAATCTGCTGGACCTGATCCGTGACGCCGGGTTCCGCCCGGTCGAGCGGAACACCCGCTACGAGATCATCCGCGAGTACCCGGGTCCGGACGCCGACCGCCGTGAGTCGCCCCAGCCCATGCGCGTCTGAGATCCGCCGGCGGTCCCGGGGCGGTGGGTGCCGAACCGGGTGTCCCGCGCCCGGCCCCGAGCCACTGTGCCGCCCTCCGGAGGGGCGTGCTTCACTGGTTCGGCACGTTCTGCCACCCGTACGAAGAGAGAGAGTAGGCCCCGCAGTGTCAGCCAAGTCGAGTGCCGCGATCAAGTACACGGCCCTGCGCCTGGCCGTCTTCGCCGGCTGCTTCGTGGTGGTGGCCGGTCTGGTCCACTTCGGTCTGCTGCCCAAGGGCGTGGCCGATGCCAACTTCGCCTGGGTGGTGCTGCTGGCGCTGGTGCTCTCCGCGCCGCTCAGCTTCGTCCTGCTGCGCCGGCAGCGGGACGCGATGTCCGAGCAGATCGTGGGCAAGGTCGACCGGACCAAGGCCCGTCTCCAGGCGAACCGCACCCAGGAGGACTGACCCTCCTCCCTCTCCGCGTCCCCGAGAAGCCGGAGCCTCCCGAACAACAGCGGGCGGGCTCCGGCTTCCGGCGTACCCGGGGCTTCCGGCACACCCGGGGCCTCCAGGCACCCCTGGAGCCGCCGGCGCGCCCGGGTGCGGGGCCGGTGCGCGCGGAGGGGGCGGTTCCGGTCCGGGCTGTTTCCTTCCCGTCATGCCGCCATGGGGTAACGATCACATGTGCGGGACACAGTGTTCGGCATGCCCACCCTGTGGAACAGCCCCACGGCCCCCGGCGCACCGACGCGGAGGCAGCCGTGACGCGGAAGCACCGGAGACCGGACGGGCCGTCCCGGCGGGGTGTGTTCCTGCTGGGGGGAGGGCTGCTTCTCGCCCCGGTGTCGGCGGCGGCCCTCCTCTGGGAGGGACGGCCCGGGCGGACCCCCGCCGCCCCGGAGCCGCGCACCACCCGGCAGCCCCGCGCCGTCTCGGCCTCCACCGCCTCCGCCGCACCGCCTCCGGGCTGGATGCCCGGCGCCGCCCGCAGGCCGATCGGCGAGAACTTCAGCGAGGGCGGACGGGAGGGGCAGCGCGGGCTGATACTCCACGTCCAGCAGGGGGAGGGGTCGCTGTTCGAGCGGTTCTCGAACCCGGCCACCCGCAGCTCCTCCCACTTCTGGGTCTCGCGGGCGGGCGAGATCGAGCAGTACGTCTCGGTGCACGACCGCGCCTGGACCCAGCGCGCGGGAAATGCCGCCTGGGTGTCGGTGGAGACCTCGGGGTTCGCGGACCGGCCGCTCACCGGCGCGCAGGTCGCATCCGTCGCGCGCGTCTACGCCTGGGGCGCCCGGGAGCACGGCTGGCCGCTGGAGGTGGCGGACTCCCCGGAGGGGCGGGGGCTGGGCACCCATGAGATGGGCGGGGCCGCGTGGGGCGCGCACGCCTGCCCCGGGCCGGTGCGGGCGGCCCAGCGGCAAGCGGTACTGCGCCGGGTGCGGCGGTCCCGCCGGGGCTGAGCGGCGGGGGGCGGGGGAGGCCGGTCCCGGCGGGCCGCACGGGTGCGGCGCGGTCTTGCCGGGGGCTGACCTGGGCGGGGCCGGGTGTCCGGCAGCCCGGGGAGTGGCGAAGATCCCAAAGCGGAGCTTTGAGGTTCTCAAAGTTCAAGTGTTAACGTATCGGACATGACGTCAGCAGAGCGCCTTCACCATGCCGCGAGCCCCCCGCTCGTGGCGCGCCTGCATGTCGATCTCTGCCGCTGTATGTCCGCGGTCTGTCGCCGCTCGGCCTGACCCCCGCCGCAGCGGAACAGTCCCCTCGCGCACGGGCGCCGCCCCTCCCCGCTCTTCTCCCCTTTTACGCCGCTACTGGAGTGTGTCCGTGTCCGCGAACACCGCGTCCACCACGACCGGAAAGCCCTCGGGCTCCGGCTTCCGCATATCCAAGATCCCCTTCTGGGTCCAGATCGTCGCCGGTCTGGTGCTCGGCGTCCTGCTCGGCTGGCTCGCCCGCGAGCAGGACATCGGCTGGCTCAAGGAGACCCTGGGCCACATCGGCGACATCTTCATCCGGCTGCTGAAGCTCGCCGTGGCCCCGCTGGTCTTCTTCGCGATCATGGTGTCGATCACCAACCTGCGGAAGGTGAACAACGCCGCCAGGCTGGCCGGGCAGACCCTGCTCTGGTTCATGATCACCTCGCTGATCGCGGTCGCCATCGGCATCGGCATCGGCCTGCTGACCAACCCGGGCGAGGGCACCGGCCTCACCCCGAAGGACGGCGCCCTGCCCAAGCGCGAGGGCAGCTGGATCGACTTCCTGACCGGGATCGTCCCGACCGATGTCATCACCCCCTTCACCGAGCTGAACGTCCTCCAGATCGTCTTCATGGCCGCCGTCGCCGGGATCGCCGCCCTCGCGCTGGGCGAGAAGGCCAAGCCGATCCTCGGGCTCGGCGAGGCCGTGCTCGAACTGCTCCAGAAGGCCCTGTGGTGGGTGATCCGCCTCGCGCCGCTGGGCACGGTCGGTCTGATCGGCTTCGCCATCGCCGACTACGGCTGGGACCTCATCAGCAAGTACGCCACCTTCACCGCCGATGTCTACATCGGCTGCGCCCTGGTGCTCTTCGGTGTCTACCCGCTGCTGCTGGCGACCGTCGCCAAGGTCAACCCGCTGCACTTCTTCCGGGGCGCCTGGCCCGCGATCCAGCTGGCCTTCGTCTCCCGCTCCTCCGTCGGCACCATGCCGGTCACCCAGAAGGTCACCGAGCGGCTCGGTGTGCCGAAGGAGTACACCTCCTTCGCGGTTCCGTTCGGCGCCACGACCAAGATGGACGGCTGCGCCGCGATCTACCCCGCGCTGGCGGCGATCTTCATCGCGGAGATCTTCGATGTGCAGCTCGGCATCCAGGACTACCTGCTGATCGCGTTCGTCTCGGTGGTCGGCTCGGCCGCCACCGCCGGTCTGACCGGTGCCACGGTCATGCTGACCCTGACCCTCTCCACCCTGGGGCTGCCCCTGGAGGGTGTGGGTCTGCTGATGGCGATCGACCCGATCCTGGACATGATCCGCACGGCCACGAACGTCGCGGGCCAGGCGCTGGTCCCGGTGATCGTCGCCGCGCGGGAGAAGATCCTGGACCACGACGCGTACACCTCCGCCAAGTCCTCGCCGATCGACGACGTCCCCGGGACGTCCCAGGACACCCGGCCGGTCTCCGTCACGGCCTGACCCCGGCGGCTTCCGAGGCCCCCGTTCCCCGCCGCGCGCCCGCGCGGCGGGGAACGGGGGCCTTCCGGTGCGCGGACGCCCCGGCCCCGGACCCGGGACCCAGAACAGGCGAGCCGGGGCAACGCTGGATAAACTTCTCGTTTGCCGTGTGCGGGGCAGCAGTCGCAGCGCACTCCACAGGGCCTACGGAGAGTGAGACGCGGATGAACCGGGTTCTGCCCATCCAGCGGGGACACGGGGGCCTCGGCGCCCCGAGCGGACCGACGGGCGGCGACGGGTGCGCCGGATGACCGTCGCCCCGGACACCCCGGCGCTGCTGGACCCGGACATCGGCCCCGAGGCCCCGGCCGTGTTCCGCGCGGGCCGCGCGGCCCCGGAGCGCACCCTCCTCGACATCCTCGGCGAGACCACCCGCCGCCATCCGACGGCCCACGCCGTGGACGACGGCACGTCCCCGCTGACCTACCGCGCCCTCGCGGACCGGGTGGAGTCGCTGCGCCGGCGGCTGACCGGGGCGGGGATCGGGCCCGGCGACCGCGTCGGGGTGCGGGTGCCGTCCGGGACCGCCGATCTGTACGTGGCCGTCCTCGGCGTCCTCGCCGCCGGCGCGGCGTACGTCCCGGTGGACGCGGAGGACCCCGACGAGCGGGCCGCCCTGGTCTTCACCGAGGCACGCGTCCGCGCGACCCTGACGGAAGCCCTGACCCTGACCCTGACCCTGCCCCCGGAGGCCCCACCCGCTGCCACCGGGCCCCCCGGCGGGTGTGTGCCGGGTCCCGTTGCCGGAGGGCCGGTCTCGCGCGGGGCCGGGTCCGGGGGCCCCGGCGTTTCCTCCCGTACCCGACCGGAGGTCACCCCCGGGGACGACGCGTGGGTGATCTTCACCTCGGGGTCCACCGGGCGGCCCAAGGGGGTCGCCGTCACGCACCGGAGCGCGGCGGCGTTCGTCGACGCCGAGGCGGAGCTGTTTCTCGCGCGGGAGCCGCTGGGGCCCGGGGACCGGGTGCTCGCCGGGCTCTCGGTCGCCTTCGACGCGTCCTGCGAGGAGATGTGGCTCGCCTGGCGGCACGGCGCCTGTCTGGTGCCCGCGCCCCGCTCCCTCGTACGGACCGGGGCCGACCTGGGCCCCTGGCTCGTCGAGCAGCGCATCACCGCCGTCTCCACCGTCCCCACGCTCGCGGCCCTGTGGCCCGCCGAATCACTGGCCGCCGTCCGGCTGCTGATCTTCGGTGGCGAGGCCTGCCCGCCCGAGCTGGCGGCCCGGATGGCCGTCCCCGGCCGGGAGGTCTGGAACACCTACGGCCCCACCGAGGCCACCGTCGTCGCCTGCGCCGCCCTGCTCACCGGGGAGGGCCCGGTCCGCATCGGGCTGCCGCTCGACGGCTGGGAGCTGGCCGTCGTCGACCCCCGGGGCGAGCCGGTGCCGCTCGGCGGCAGCGGCGAGCTGGTCATCGGGGGAGTGGGCCTGGCCCGCTATCTCGACCCGGCCAAGGACGCCGAGAAATACGCCCCCCTCCCGTCGCTGGGCTGGCCACGCGCCTACCGCAGCGGCGACCTCGTCCGGGCCGAGCGCGAGGGCCTGCTCTTCCTGGGCCGCGCCGACGAACAGATCAAGCTCGGCGGCCGGCGCATCGAACTCGGTGAGATCGACGCCGCCCTCCAGTCGCTGCCGGGCGTCGCCTCCGCCGCCTCCGCCGTCCGCACCACCCCGGCGGGCCACCAGGTCCTGGTGGGCTATCTGGTCCCGGAGGCCCCGGCCCCCGGCACCCCGGCCCCCGGCACCCCCGCCCCCTTCGACCGCGCCGGCGCCCTCGCCCGGCTGCGCCGGGAGCTGCCCGCCGCGCTGGTCCCGGTGCTCGCGCCGGTCGCGGAGCTGCCCACCCGCACCTCGGGGAAGGTCGACCGCGACGCCCTCCCCTGGCCCCTGCCGGACAGCGCCGGCGCCGTCGGCGGCGGGGAGCGCACAGAGCTGACCGGGGCCGAGGCCTGGCTCGCCGGCGAGTGGACCGAGCTGCTGGGCGTCCCGGTCGACGGCCCCGGCGCCGACTTCTTCGCCTCCGGCGGCGGCAGCCTCGCGGCGGCGCAACTGGTCTCCCGGATCAGGGTGCGGTACGGCACCGGCTCCGTCGGCGACATCTACCAGCACCCCACCCTCCGCGCCCTCGCCCGCACCCTGGAGGCCACCTCCGGCGAGCGGGACGACGAGCGCGCCGTACGGCCCGTGCCCCGAGGGGCCCAGCTGATCCAGTGCCTGCTGACACTCCCGCTGCTCACCGTCGCCGGGCTGCGCTGGGCCGTGGTCGCCGCCGCCGTCAACAACGTCCTCCACCTCGCCGGGCCCACCGTCTCCTGGTGGTGGGTCGCGCTGGGGTGGCTGCTCGTCATCAGCCCGCCGGGGAAGATCCTCATCGCCGCCGGCGGCGCGCGGCTGCTGCTGCGCGGGGTCCGTCCGGGCACCCACCCCCGGGGCGGCGGCGTCCATCTGCGGCTCTGGACCGCCGAGCGGCTCGCCGAGCTGACCGGCGCGACCGGTCTGGCCGGCTCCTGGCTGACGTACTACGCGCGGGCGCTGGGCGTCCGGATCGGCGACGACGCCGATCTGCACTCGCTGCCGCCCGTCACCGGTCTGCTCCGGCTCGGCCGGGGCGCGGCCGTCGAACCCGAGGTGGATCTCTCCGGGCACTGGCTGGACGGCGACCGGCTGCACATCGGCCGGCTCCGGATCGGCGCCGAGGCCACCGTCGGCGCCCGCAGCACCCTCTTCCCCGGCGCCCGGATCGGGAAGCGGTCCGAGATCGCCCCCGGCTCCGGTGTCACCGGGACCGTCCCGGCCGGTGAGCGCTGGTCGGGCGTCCCGGCCACCCGCGACGGCCGGGCCCGTCCGCACCCCGGCACCCGGCCGCCGCGCCGGGCCCGCTGGACGGCGCTCTACTCGCTGACCTCGCTCCTCCTCGGCCTGCTCCCGGCGCTCGCCGCCCTCCCCGCCCTGCTGATCATGGACCGGTCCGCCTCCCCGCTCGCGGCCGTCCCGCTCGCGACGGCCGCCGCCCTGGTGGCGTACGCCCTGCTGATCCTGGCCGGGGTGCGCGCGCTGAGCGCCGGGCTGCGCGAGGGCAGCCACCCCGTCCACAGCCGGATCGCCTGGCAGGCCTGGGCGACCGAGCGGCTGATGGACATGGCGCGGGTGCATCTCTTCCCGCTGTACGCGTCTCTCGCGACGCCCGTGTGGCTGCGGGCGCTCGGGATGCGGGTGGGCCGCGGTGTCGAGGCGTCGACCGTGCTCGCGGTCCCCGCGATGACCACCGTCGGCGATGGCGCGTTCCTCGCCGACGACACGATGGTGGCCTCCTACGAGCTGGGCGGGGGACGGCTGCGCATTGCCGAGGCCCGGATCGGCAAGCGGGCCTTCCTCGGCAACTCGGGGATGACGGCGGCCGGCCGGCGGGTGCCCAAGCGGGGTCTGGTCGGGGTGCTCTCCGCGACCCCGAAGCGGGCCAAGGCGGGCAGTTCCTGGCTCGGCATGCCGCCGATGCGGCTCCCCCGGGCCGCCGAGGGCGGCGACCGGAGCCGCACCTTCGCCCCGCCGGCCCGCCTCCGCTGGGCCAGGGCCGCCGTCGAGCTGTGCAGAATCGTTCCGGTGATGTGTTCCGTCACCCTCGCGGTCCTGGGGATCATGGCCTTCGGCGCGCTGGCCGGCCGCTTCGGCCACCCGGTCGCGATCCTGCTCGGCGGGGTGCTGCTGCTCGCGGGGGGCGTGGTCGCGTGTCTGGTCGCGCTCGCCGCGAAGTGGCTGCTGGTGGGCCGCTTCCGGGCGGTCGAGCACCCGCTGTGGTCGGCGTTCGTCTGGCGCAACGAGCTGGCCGACACCTTTGTCGAGGTGCTGGCGGTGCCCTGGCTGGTCGGCGGGGCGGGCGGCAGCCCGCTGATGAGTCTGTGGCTGCGCGGGCTCGGTGCCCGCGTCGGCTCCGGTGTCTGGTGCGAGACGTACTGGCTGCCGGAGGCCGATCTCGTCTCGGTGGGGTCCGGCGCCAGCGTCGGACGCGGCTGTGTGGTGCAGACCCACCTCTTCCACGACCGGATCATGCGCATGGACAATGTGGTCCTCGGGGCGGGCGCCACGCTCGGCCCGCACGGCATCGCGCTGCCCGGCGCGGTGATCGGCGACCGGGCGACGGTCGGGCCCGCGTCGCTGGTGATGCGCGGGGAGCGGGTGCCGGACGGCACCCGCTGGCTCGGCAACCCGATCGCCGCGTGGCGGCCGGGGCGGGCCCGCGCCCGCAAGCGCCGGTCGGCGCGCGGCTGACCCCGGCGGCCCCCGGGCGGGGCCGTGCCTCCGGGGCCCGTACCCACCGTCCGCCCGGCGCGGCCCGCCCGCCCCGGAGAGCCCGCCGGGATCGACCGATTGGACGACCGGCCGACCCGCCCCGACCGACCGGCCGACCGGCCCGCCCCGAAGAACCCGCCCCGACCCGACAGGTGACCGAAGGACGCAGGGTGAGCGACTCCTACCTCCCGCAGCACGGCGACGACCGCTACCGCACCACCGGATACGACCTGGAGCTGGAGTACATCCCGCACACCGGCCGGCTCACCGGCCGCGCCAGGATCGGCGCGGTGGTCGCCCCCGCCGCCGGGCCGCTCGCCGAGGTCGTCCTCGACCTCGGCCGGTTCCGGCTGACCAAGGTCCTCATCGACGGCCGCAGGCCCGCCCGTTACACCCACCGCGCGGAGAAGCTCCGCATCCGCCCCGACCGCCCGCTGCCCCCCGGCACCCCCTTCACCGTCGAGGTCCGCTACGCGGGCGTCCCCCAGCCGGTCCGCACCCGCGACTGGGGCGAGCTGGGCTGGGAGCAGTTGGAGGAGGGCGCGCTCGTGGCCTCCCAGCCGCACGGCTCGCGCTCCTGGTTCCCCTGCAACGACCTGCCGGGGGACAAGGCTCCGTACCGGATCACGGTCACCGCCCCGACCCCGTACCCCGCCGTCGCCAACGGCACCCTGATCTCCCGGACGATCAGCGCCTCCACGACGACCTGGGTGTACGAGCAGCCCGCGCCGATGGCCCCCTATCTGGCGACCGTGCAGATCGGACCGTACGAGCTGGTGGAGGTCCCCGGGTCCCCGGCCGTTGCCGGAGTCCCGGACGCGGACGGGGCGGCCGGTGTTCCCCAGCCCGCCGCCGTGCCGCGCTCGCTCGCCGGCCCCGGCGGCCGGTTCGCGCACGACTTCGCGCGCCAGCCGAGGATGATGACCGCCTTCCAGGAACTCTTCGGCCCCTACCCCTTCGAGGAGTACGGCGTCGTGGTCGTCGACGAGGACCTGGATGTGCCGGTGGAGGCCCAGGGGCTCTCGGTCTTCGGCCGCAACCATGTGGACGGGCGGCGCGGCAGCGAGCGGCTGATCGCCCATGAGCTGGCCCACCAGTGGTTCGGCAACAGCCTCACCGTCGCCGACTGGCGCCATATCTGGCTCAACGAGGGGTTCGCGAAGTACGCGGAGTGGCTCTGGTCCGAGCTGTCCGGCGGCCCCTCGGCGGCGGCGCTCGCGGCCCGTTCCCACGCCCGGCTCGCGCTGCTGCCGCAGGACATCAGGATCGCGGACCCGGGGCTGCGCCGGCTCTTCGACGACCGGGTCTACGAGCGGGGCGCGCTCACCCTGCACGCGCTGCGCGCGGAGATCGGCCACGGGGCCTTCGTACCGCTGCTGCGGGAGTGGACCGGTGTCCACCGGCACGCCGTGGTGACCACGGAGGACTTCCGGCTGCTCGCGGCCCGTCACGCCCCGCGCCCGGTGGACGGGCTGCTGAGCGCCTGGCTGTACGGGACGGAACTGCCGCCCCTGCCCTCGGACGGGTGACCCGAGGGGAATTGCCGGGGAAAGGCAGGAGCCCCGGTCCTGGAAATGGCCGGGGCTCCTTGGGTACTGCTAGTCGTGCGCGATCGCCGACCCTGGCTGACTAGGCCGGGGTGACGTTCTCCGCCTGCGGGCCCTTCGGACCCTGGGTGACGTCGAAGTTCACGACCTGGTTCTCCTCAAGAGAGCGGAAACCAGACGCGTTGATCGCGGAGTAGTGGACGAAGACATCCGGGCCGCCGCCGTCCTGGGCGATGAAGCCGAAGCCCTTTTCAGCGTTGAACCACTTGACGGTTCCGGTAGCCATAAGCCCTCCTTGGGCCAAAGGGTTGCCCTGCTCCAGAACCTGCAAACAAGTCTGAAAACTACAAAAGCCTGCGGGTCACATGCTCCGCAGGCTCTGTACTGCAAGGGAAACCAAACTGCAACTTGCGTCGAGCCTAGCACGCACTGTGTTCGCAGCGGTAGAGGCAAAGATCACTTCACCCGGACGCTTGAAACGCCCGTCCCCGCGCTGACGTGCCCCCCGGCCGCCGAGCACCCCGCCGGGCCCGGCTCCGGACGAACCCCAGCTCGCGAGGGGTGCGCCGGTCACCCGCCCGGACGGGCGGCCCCCGGTCCGGCCCGCCGCCGGGCCGGAGCCCTCCCGGGCCACCGCGCCCCCCGCGCGGCGGTGCGACCCGCCTGCGCCCCCTCCGTGTCCGGGGCGGCCCGGGGGTACTAGCCTCGCGTTGTGGACAGTCGTGGAGAAAGCGCAGCAGCCGGGCACCGCCGCAGCAGGCCCCGCGTCGGGCATATTCAGTTCCTCAACTGTCTCCCCTTCTACTGGGGGCTCGCCCGCACCGGAACCCTGCTGCATCTGGAGCTGTCCAAGGACACCCCGGAGAAGCTGAGCGAGCAGCTCGTCCGCGGCGACCTCGATATCGGCCCGATCACCCTGGTCGAATTCCTCCGCAATGCCGACCAACTGGTCGCCTTTCCCGATCTCGCGGTCGGCTGCGACGGCCCGGTGATGTCCTGTGTGATCGTGTCGCAGGTGCCCCTGGAGAAACTCGGCGGCGCCCGGGTGGCCCTGGGATCGACTTCGCGTACTTCGGTACGTCTTGCGCAGTTGCTGCTCGCCGAGCGGTACGGCGTCCGGCCCGATTACTACAGCTGTCCGCCCGATCTCGGCGTGATGATGCAGGAGGCGGAAGCCGCCGTCCTGATCGGCGACGCCGCCCTGCGCGCCTCGCTCCACGACGCCCCCCGCCTCGGCCTTCAGGTCCACGATCTGGGGCGGATGTGGAAGGAGTGGACCGGGCTCCCCTTCGTCTTCGCGGTCTGGGCCGC
This sequence comes from Streptomyces sp. NPDC001889, assembly GCF_053594535.1. Classification (NCBI taxonomy): domain Bacteria; kingdom Bacillati; phylum Actinomycetota; class Actinomycetes; order Kitasatosporales; family Streptomycetaceae; genus Streptomyces; species Streptomyces sp. NPDC001889. The sequence goes on along the minus strand of NZ_JBSFER010000029.1, from coordinate 54,393 downwards.
CCGCCGGGAGTATCTGGAGCGCGAGGAGGGGCTCGTCCGGGAGGTGCACGAGGCGTTCCTCGCCTCCATGGCCCTCTCGCTGGAGGAGGTCGGCCAGGTCGCCGCGCAGGCCGCGCGCTGGGAGAGCTTCGACGCGGAGCTGCTGGAGCGGTACTTCCGGACGCTGGACTTCCGGTTCGGCCCCGAGCAGATCGCGGGCGTACGGGAGTTCGCCCGCCGCACCGGGCCGACGACCGGGTTCGCGGCCGATGTCACCGTCGAACTGCTGGGGGACGGCCGGGGGCCGCACACGCGCCACCGGCTCGCGGCACCCTGAGCCCTCTGGCGTACGCTGGACCGGCCCGCAGACAAGTCCGGTGAAAGGTGACACCCGGTGACCGAGAAGGCCGACCTTCAGTCCGTGCTGGACCGCGCCGCCGAGGGAGGCCGGATCACCGCGGAGGAGGCGCTCGACCTCTACCGCTCGGCCCCGCTCCACGCGCTGGGCCGCGCCGCCGACGCCGCGCGCCGCCGGCGGTACGCGGGCACCGAGCACATCGCGACGTACATCATCGAGCGCAACATCAACTACACCAATGTGTGCGTCACGGCCTGCAAGTTCTGCGCCTTCTACGCCCCTCCCAAGGACACGGCCAAGGGCTGGACCCGCGATCTCGACGACATCCTGCGCCGCTGCGCGGAGACCGTCGAGCTGGGCGGCACCCAGATCATGTTCCAGGGCGGTCACCACCCCGACTTCGGCGTCGAGTACTACGAGCACCACTTCTCCGCCATCAAGTCCGCCTTCCCCCAGCTGGTGATCCACTCCCTCGGCGCCTCCGAGATCGAGCACATGGCCCGGATCTCCGGGGTCGGCGCCAAGGAGGCCATCCAGCGGATTCACGCGGCCGGTCTGGACTCCTTCGCGGGCGCCGGCGCCGAGCTGCTGCCCGCACGGCCCCGTACCGCCATCGCCCCGCTCAAGGAGTCCGGCGAGCGCTGGCTGGAGATCATGGAGATCGCCCACGGCCTGGGCGTGGAGTCCACCTCCACCATGCTGATGGGCACCGGCGAGACCAACGCCGAGCGGATCGAGCATCTGCGGATGATCCGTGACGTGCAGGACCGGACCGGCGGCTTCCGGGCCTTCATCCCGTACACGTACCAGCCGGAGAACAACAAGCTCAAGGGGCAGACGCAGGCGACGCTCTTCGAGTACCTCCGGATGATCGCCGTCGCCCGGCTCTTCTTCGACAACGTCGCCCATATCCAGGGCTCCTGGCTGACCACCGGCAAGGAGGTCGGCCAGCTCTCGCTGCACTACGGCGCGGACGACCTCGGCTCGATCATGCTGGAGGAGAACGTCGTCTCCTCGGCGGGGGCGAAGCACCGCTCCAACCGGCAGGAGATCATCGATCTGATCCGCGCCTCGGGCCGGGTCCCGGCGCAGCGGGCCACGACCTATGAGCACCTCGCCGTCCACACCGACCCGGCCGACGACCCGGTCGACGAGCGGGTCGTCTCGCACATCTCCTCCACCGCGATCGAGGGCGGCACGGCCCACCCGGAGCTGAAGCTCCTCAGCGCCAACTGAGCCCCGTGCTCACGATCCACACCGCGGCAGCCGTCCGCACCGCCGCCACCGACCCGGGGACCGGCGCGGACGCGGTCACCGTCGACGGCGGGCTGATCGTCGCCATCGGGCCGTACGCGGAGCTGACCGCCGCCCACCCGGCGGCCCGGGTCCGCCGCTGGCCGGGGCTGCTGCTCCCCGGGCTGCTCCAGCCGCGCGCTGTGGAGCTGCTGGAGGCCGCCTACCACCCCGACCCCCGCGAGGCCGGCGCGCTCGGCACCGAGCCGCTCACCGGCGCGGCGCTCGCCGCCCTCGCTCCCGACGAGGTCCGCTGGGGCGGCAGCGCCCGGCGCGGCCTCCAGCGGATGCTGGCCCATGGCACCACCGCCGTCACCGGCCCCTTCACCCGCCCGTCCGTGCGGACCGCGGTCTCCCGCTCGGGTCTGCGGGTACGCGGCCCGGTGCCGGGGCACTCGCACCCCGGCTCCGGTCCGGGCCCGGGTCCAGGCCCCGGCTCCGGTCCAGGTCCCTCTTCCGGTCCAGGTCCCTCTTCCGGTCCAGGTCCCTCTTCCGGTCCGGGCCCGGGCCCGGCGGGGGCGCCCTCGCTCGATCCGGCGGCCGGACAGCCGCCGGGCGGCGCCCTCCTGGACGGGGAGCTGCACCCCGGCGGCCCCGCCGACTTCGCCGTCCTCGACCTCCCCGCCGCCCTCCTCGACGCCCTTCTCGCCGGCGAGGAGCCCGAGCGGGCGCTGCGCCGGGCGGGCGCGGCCGTCTGCGCCGCCACCGTCCTCGGCGGGCGGCTGGTGCACCGCCGCTCGTAGCCGGTCCGGGCCGCCCTGCTTGAATGGGCGGTGTGATCCGAGCATCCCTGGACAAGCAGCCGCACGAAGTCGCCTCGATGTTCGACGATGTGGCGGCGAACTACGACCTCACCAACGATGTGCTCTCGCTCGGCCAGGACCGCCGGTGGCGCAGGCAGGTCACCGCGGCCGTGGACGCCCGGCCCGGCGAGAAGGTGCTCGACCTGGCGGCCGGTACCGGCACCTCGTCGCTGCCCTTCACCGAGGCCGGCGCGTATGTCGTGCCCTGCGACTTCTCGCTCGGCATGCTCCGCGAGGGCAAGCGGCGCGAGCCCTGGCTGCCGCTGACGGCGGGCGACGCCACCCGGCTGCCGTTCCGGGACGGTGTCTTCGACGCGGTCACCATCTCCTTCGGGCTGCGCAATGTGCAGCGGACCGAGCAGGCGCTGCGCGAGATGCTCCGGGTGACCAGGCCCGGCGGGCGGATCGTGGTCTGCGAGTTCTCCCACCCGACCTGGACGCCGTTCCGGACGGTGTACGAGGAGTATCTGATGCGGGCGCTGCCGCCGGTGGCGCGCGCCGTCTCCTCCAACCCGGACGCCTATGTGTATCTCGCCGAGTCCATCCAGTCCTGGCCCGACCAGCCCGCGCTGGCGGCGGTGCTCCAGCGGGCTGGCTGGTCGAAGGTGGCCTGGCGGAATCTGACCGGTGGGGTGGTGGCCCTGCACCGGGGCACCAAGCCGGCGGAGGACTGACGGCGAGGACTGACGGCGAGGACTGACGGCGGTACCGGCGGCGGCCGGAGCGGCTCCCCGGCCGGATCTGCTTCCGCGCCGGCGCGCCGGGGCTTCAGGACCCCGGGGCCCCGAGGCGCCGGGGCTTCAGGGCTCCAGGGGCTTCACGGCACTCGGGCTCTGAGAGCCCGGGCGCGCCCGGGCGCGTCAGTGCGGCGGTGTGTTCAGAGCGCCAGCCGGAAGCACTGCCCTTCCCGCTCCCCGTCCGGCGTCGTGAAGGTCCGGTCATGGTCCATTCCCAGCCGTTTCACGACCGCTATCGAGCGCTCGTTGCGGCTGTCCACCATCGCCACCACCTCCGGCACCCCGGCGGCCCGCACCCGCTCCAGGGTGATGCGGGCAGCGGCCGTCGCATAGCCCCTGCCCCACGCGGCCCGGGCCAGCCGCCAGCCGATCTCGATCTCCCCGACCGGCCCGAAGTCAGGAGAGGGCCAGGGCTGGGCGCCGGTGAAGCCCAGCACCTCCCCGTCGTCGTCCAGCAGCGTCCACAGGCAGAAGCCCCGTTCGGCGTCGTGTCTGCGCTGCCGGGCCGTCAGCTCCTCGTACACGGACAGCTCCGCGGACCGGCCGCCGTGGAACTCCATGACCTGCGGATCATCGAAGATCCGGTGCCAGGCATGGGCGTCCTCGTCGGTGGGCACACGCAGCCGTACGGCGGGGAGGGGCCTGCTCATAGGGGGGAGCCCTTCAGTCAGTTGATCGGTACGCCCCCTAGACTGCACATGTCCTGTGCCGTTCGGCACGCAGAATTGAGTCTTCGGGAGAACCCGCCGTGACCGAGCCCCTCTCCGAACACACCGCGGATGTGATTGTCGTCGGGGCAGGCCCGGCCGGCTCCACGGCCGCGTACTACCTCGCGAAAGCGGGACTCGACGTACTGCTGCTGGAGAAGACCGCCTTCCCGCGCGAGAAGGTCTGCGGCGACGGGCTGACCCCGCGCGCCACCAAGCAGCTCGTGGCCATGGGCATCGATGTCTCCGAAGAGGCCGGCTGGCTGCGGAACAAGGGGCTGCGGATCATCGGCGGCGGGGTGCGGCTCCAGCTCGACTGGCCCGAGCTGGCCTCGTACCCGGACTACGGTCTCGTCCGCAAGCGCGACGACTTCGACGAGCAGCTCGCCCGGCAGGCGCAGAAGGGCGGCGCGCGGCTGTACGAGCGCTGCAATGTCGGCGCGCCCATCATCGACGACCGCACCGGCAGGATCGTCGGAGTGGAGGCCAAGCTCGGCGAGGAGAAGACCCCGGTCACCTTCCGCGCCCCGCTGGTCGTGGCCGCCGACGGCAACTCCTCGCGCATCTCGCTGGCGATGGGGCTGCACCGGCGCGACGACCGTCCGATGGGCGTCGCGGTGCGGACGTACTTCACCTCCCCCCGCCACGAGGACGACTACCTGGAGTCCTGGCTGGAGCTGTGGGACCGCCGGGGCTCCGAGGACAAGCTGCTGCCCGGGTACGGCTGGGTCTTCGGCATGGGCGACGGCACCTCCAACGTCGGCCTCGGCGTGCTCAACACCACCGGTGCCTTCAAGGAGCTGGACTGGCGCGAGGTCCTGAAGGCCTGGTGCGCCTCCATGCCCGAGGAGTGGGGCTACCAGGAGGAGAACATGACCGGCCCGATCCGGGGCGCGGCGCTGCCGATGGCCTTCAACCGGCAGCCGCACTACTCGCGCGGGCTGTTGCTGATCGGTGACGCGGGCGGGCTGGTGAACCCGTTCAACGGCGAGGGCATCGCCTATGCCATGGAGTCGGCGCAGATCGCCGCCGATGTGATCGTCCAGGCCCACGCCCGCGCGACCCCGGCCCACCGCGAGCTGGCGCTGCACCGCTACCCGAAGGTCCTCAAGGACACCTACGGCGGGTACTACACGCTGGGCCGCGCGTTCGTGAAGCTGATCGGCAACCCGAAGATCATGAAGCTGGCGACGGAGCGGGGTCTGACCCATCCGCTGCTGATGCGCTTCACCCTGAAGATGCTGGCGAACCTGACCGACCCGACCGGCGGGGACGCGATGGACCGCATCATCAACGGCCTCTCGAAGGTGGCCCCGAAGGCCTGACGCACACGGTTCGGCAGGCGGCGCCCCCGGCGCCCCGAGGCCCGGCGGCCCGTCCGCCGGGCCTTTCGCCGTCCGCTCCCGTGCCGTCTCGCCGCCCGTGTCGCCGTGAGCGGGCGCGCGCCCCCGCAAGGTGCCCGCCGCACCCCGCCCGTCCCCGTGGTGACGCACCGGGGGGCGCCCGGAGGGGCGCTCGGGGAAGAGAGTGAGCCGAACCCGTGCTGATTCGGGAAATCCCGCTGTGTAGCGCCCCGCCGGGGTGGAAACTGGTTGTGTGCGGGGGGATACGGACAGACACGGGGGTGGCGGAGCCGGCTCCCGCTGATCGGAGGGGGACATCCCGTTGGACGAGGCTGAGGACCGGCGGCTGCGCGCCATCGCCCCGGACATCTCCCACATCTCGGTGAGCCTGCTGCGCCGGGTGGTGGGTGTCTACCCGGAGGAGCGCATCCCGGAGGAGGCGCTGCGCACGGCCGACGAGGTCCTGGAGACCTATGGCACGGACGGCCTGCGGGTGCTGGTGATGAGTCTGACCGGGTGGGCCGCGGTCGAGATCGAGAAGGACGCGCATATGAGCGGGCGGACCCATGAAGCCCTTCTGGACGACATGGACCTCACCCGTCTGGAGGCGAATCCGGACGGCTGAGCCCCGCCCCCGCGGACCCGGCGCCTGATCCGTCCCTCCGTCCTCCTCGGATCTCGCCCCCGCTCCTTCCACGAGCCGCCCGCCGGCCGGCCGCGAACTGTCCCCGAGCAGAGCCCGAGCCGATCGCGAACCGACTCGGAGCCGCCCGCCGGCCGGCCGCGAACCGCCCGTGCCACCCCGCGTTTTGCTCACCGTGACCTGCTTCCGGGACGATGACCCGCATGGCCTCCATGAAGCAGTTCGACCCCGCGTCCGGGACCCGTGATTTCCTCGCGGCCGAGTTCGACAGGCGTGAGCGCGCCTTCGCGACCATCCGTGCCGTCTTCTCCCGGTACGGCTTCCAGCCGCTCCAGACCCCCGCGTTCGAGCGCCTGGACGTGCTGACCGGGAAGTACGGCGACGAGGGCGACAAGCTGATCTTCAAGATCCTCCGGCGCGGCGAGCACGAGGCCACCGGGGAGGCCGATCTCGCACTCCGCTACGACCTCACGGTCCCGCTGGCGCGCGCGGTGGCGGCCTACGGCAGCCAGCTCCCGACGCCGTACAAGCGCTACACCATCGACCCCGTCTGGCGGGCGGACCGGCCGGGCAAGGGGCGGTTCCGGGAGTTCGTCCAGTGCGATCTGGACATCGTGGGCTCGTCGTCGCCGCTCTCGGACGCGGAGACCGTGCTGACCCTGCACGACGCCCTGGTGGCGCTCGGCGTCCCGGAGTTCCGGTTCCTGGTCAACTCCCGGCAGGTGCTGTTCGGACTCCTGGAGGCGTACGAGGTCCCCCAGGAGCGCGGCTCCGGGGCGCTGATCACCCTCGACAAGCTGGACAAGCTCACCCCGGAGGCGGTCGTGACCGAGCTGGTCTCCGGCCGGGGGCTCGATCCGGAGGTGGCCCAGGGCCTGGTGGACGATCTCACCGCGCCCGATGCCGTCGAACGCGTCCGGGACCGGCTGAAGGCCGGGGAGACCGGCCAGGCGGGGCTGGCCGAGGTCGACCGGCTGCTCGACCTCACCAAGGACTCGATCCCCGCCGAGCGGATCGGCTTCACCCCCAACCTGGTGCGCGGCCTGGACTACTACACCGGCATCATCTTCGAGGTCGTCGCCCCCGGGACCCCCGGCTCCATCGCCTCCGGTGGCCGCTACGACGGTCTGATCGGCCGGCTCGGCGGCAAGGACTCCCCGGCCTGCGGCGGCTCCCTGGGCATCGAGCGCATTCTGCCCCTGCTCCCCGAGCCCGCCGAGGACACCTACGCGCTCACCGATGTCGCGGTCACGGTCATGGGCGAGGAGCAGTCCGCCGCCAGCTTCCGCCTCGCGGCCGAGATCCGCCGGGCGGGCATCCGTACCGGCATCTATCTGGGCGCGAGCGGGAAGTTCGCCAAGCAGATGAAGTGGGCCGCCGACCAGGGCGCCCGGTTCTGTGTCATCCACGGCGCGTCCGAGCGCGCGTCCGGCACGGTCACCCTCCGCGACATGACCACGGGCGAGCAGACCCAGGTCCCGCTGGCGGAGACGGCCGCGGAGCTGACCCGTCTGCTCGCGGCGGCCGACGCGTAATCCGGGCGCGTACCGCACGGACCGCGTCCGCTCCCTCCGGGCGGGCCACAGTGGTGCCATCTGGTGCCACTGAAGGTGCCAGCGGGATCGGAGCCTGGGATGGTGCCGTGCTGGTGCGAGCCCATCCGGAAGCGTTTTCGCAGGTCAGGGTGGTTGTCCGCGCGGCGGCTCGCAGGGGGGTCCCGGACGGACTTGTGCATGGCGCCATAGTGATGCCACTATGGCGCTATGGACCTGACGCCGTATGTCGACAACCTCCGCCGCGAACTCGCGGTGGCCGCCGAAGCCGGCGGCGAGGAAGCCCGCGAGCTGGCCGAGCGGCTCACCGCTCCCCTGGAGTCGGCGACCCGTCTGACGATGCTCAACGTGCTCTCCGCCGCGATGGACGAGATCACCCGCGAACTCGCCCCCGGCTCGGTCGATGTGCGGCTGCGCGGGCTCGACCCCGACTTCGTGGTGACACGGCCGGCGGGCGACGAGGCGTACCAGGGGGGGAGCGTTCCCGCCGAGCCGCTCAGGGCGCCGGCCCCGGCCCCCGCCGACGGTGACGACGGCGGCACCGCCCGCGTCAACCTGCGGCTCCCCGCCCACCTCAAGGCGCGCGCCGAGGAGGCCGCGGGCCGCGAGGGCCTCTCGGTCAACGCCTGGCTGGTACGAGCCGTGTCGGCCGCGGTCGACGGCGGCGGCACCCCGTCCCGCACGGCGGAGACGACCCGCGCCACCCGCACCGTCGGACAGAGCTTCACGGGCTGGGTGCGCTGACCGCGCCCACCCTCATCGCACCTCACCTCACCTCACTTCACTCACACCACGTCCCACCAGCGGGGACGCCACGAAGACCCAAGAGGACGGGACAGCCATGCCTTCTTTCGACACCCCCTCGACGATCTCGGCCACCGCCCATGTGGAAGCCGGGACCATCCGGTTCCTCGCCGCCGACCGGCCCGACACCGTCGTCGAGGTGCGGCCCCGTGACCCGAGGAAGGACGCGGACCAGCGGGCCGCCGAACTGACCGAGGTGCGGTACGCGAACGGCCATCTGACGGTGAGGACGCCCAAGCAGCGCTTCTTCGTGGGGCGCACCGGCATGGTCGATGTGACGGTCGAACTGCCCACGGGCTCCGGGGTGGAGGTGACCGGCGCCTGGGCCCAGGTCAACGGGGAGGGCAGGCTCGGCGAGGTCCGGGTGAAGATCTCGACCGGGGATGTCCGCTTCGACACCACCGGGCCGCTGCGTCTGACCGCGTCCCACGGCAATATCACCGTGGACCGGGTCGAGGGGTCCGCCGAGATCACTTCCAGCTCCGGCAGCCTGCGCGTCCGCACCCTCGACGGCTCGGCCGTGCTGAAGAACTCGCACGGCAACACGACCGTCGGCGATGCCCTGGGGGAGCTGCGCGTGAGCGGCGCCAACGGCGACATCGCCATCGAGCGCGCGCGGGGCTCGGTCACCGCCACCACCGCCCATGGCACTCTGCGCGTCGACGAGATCGTCCGTGGCACCGTCCAGTTGGAGACCTCGTACGGTGCCATCGAGATCGGCATCCGCAAGGGGACGGCCGCCTGGCTCGATGTCGGGTCGGTCGCCGGGCAGGTGCACAACGCGCTCACCGAGTCCGGGAGCCCGGAGGGGTCCGAGGACACGGTCGAGGTCAGGGCCCGTACCCGCTACGGCAACATCGACATCCGCCGTTCCCACCCCCACACCTGACCCGCCCGGACCCGCAGCCCCTGACCCGCCCGGACCCGCAGCCCCTGACCCGCCCGGACCCGCAGCCCCTGGCCCGCCCGGGCCTGAAGCCCCCGGGCCCCGACCCCGGCCCGCCCGCGCCGGACGGACGCGCCCGAGCCACCCGGGCTCGACGCGCCCGAGCCCGAGCCACCCCAGGCCCGACCGTGACCCCGGTTCGCCGCGCCTGAGCCGCCCGGCCCCGCGCCCGACCCCTGGCCTGGCCACCCGGGCCCGCAGCCCCTGGCCCCGCCCGCCCGGGCCCGAGCCGCCCGGACCCGCCCGCCCAGGCCCGAGCCACCCGGGCCACCCGGGCCACCCGAGCCACCCGGGCCACCCGGGCCCGACGCGCCCGACCCGCCCGCCCCCCCGTACCGAACAGCACCCCACCCCGTCACCACGCCTCCGAATGGGAGGGCCCCATGCCTTCTTCTGTCATGCCCGCGCCAAAGACCGCGTACGACCGGCGGCCGCCCGCCGCCGTCTCCACCGCCGATCTGCGCAAGTCCTACGGCGACAAGACCGTCCTCGACGGCATCGACCTGCGGATTCCGGCCGGCACGGTGTTCGCGCTGCTCGGGCCGAACGGCGCCGGCAAGACCACCACCGTGCAGATCCTCTCCACGCTCATCTCGGCGGACGGCGGACAGGCCCAGGTCGCGGGGCACGACGTCGCCGCGGCGCCGGACCGGGTGCGCGCCGCGATCGGCGTCACCGGACAGTTCGCCGCGCTCGACAACCTCCTCACCGCCGAGGAGAACCTGCTCCTCATGGCCGATCTGCTGCGGCTCGGCAAGCGCGAGGGGCGGAGACGGGCCGAGGAGCTGCTGGAGCGGTTCGACATCGCGGATGTCGCGCGGAAGCGCGCCGCGCTCTTCTCCGGTGGGATGCGGCGCCGGCTCGACCTCGCCATGACCCTGGTCGGCAACCCGGAGGTGATCTTCCTGGACGAGCCGACGACCGGTCTCGACCCGCGCAGCCGCCGCACCATGTGGGAGACCGTCCGTTCCCTGGTCGCCGGCGGGGTCACCGTCTTCCTCACCACGCAGTACCTGGAGGAGGCCGACCAGTTGGCCGACCGGATCGCCGTGCTCGACGGCGGGCGGATCGTCGCCGAGGGCACGGCCGACGAGCTGAAGGCACAGATCCCCGGCAGCCATGTGCGGCTGCGGTTCACGGACGCCGGAGAGTACGAACGCGCCTCCGCCGCCTTCCCCGGCGCGGCCCGCGACGACGAGGAACTCGCCCTGCGGGTGGCGGGCGACGCCGGTCTCGACGCGCTGCGTGCCCTGCTGGACCGGCTCGACGCCGCCGGTATCCGCGCCGCCGGCTTCTCCGTGCACACCCCCGACCTCGACGACGTGTTCCTCGCCCTCACCGGCGACGGCAGCACCAACACCGCGCTCCACGTGAAGGAGAACCAGCGATGAGCTTCCTCGGCCACGCCGTGCACGACTCCAGGACGATGCTCCGGCGGAATCTCCGGCACGCGATCCGTTATCCGGCCGTGGGGCTCGGCAGCGCGATGACACCGATCCTGATGCTGCTGCTGTTCGTGTACGCCTTCGGTGACTCGATCGGCGCCGGAATGGGCGGGGGCCGGGACGCCTATCTCAACTATCTGACGCCCGGAATCATCATCATGGGAGTGGCCGCGGGTTCGATGTCGACCTCGATCGCCATCTGCATGGATATGACCGAGGGCATCATCAACCGCTTCCGCACCATGAACATCACGCGCTCCTCGTTCATGACGGGGCATGTCATCGGCAGCGTCATCCAGACGATGCTCTGCGCGGTGCTGGTCGTCGGTGTCGCACTCGCCGTCGGGTTCCGCTCCGGGGCGACGGCGCTGGAGTGGCTGGCCGCGGCCGGTCTCCTGATGGCGATCGCCTTCTCGGTGACCTGGCTATCCGCGGCGCTCGGCCTGGTCTCCAAGACGGTCGAGTCGGCGAGCAACAAGCCGCTGCTCATCCAGTTCCTGCCGTTCCTGGGATCGGCGTTCGTACCGGCCGAGTCGATGTCACCGGGCCTGCGCTGGTTCGCCGAGCACCAGCCCTTCACCCCGATGACGGAGACCCTGCGCGGTCTGCTCTCCGGCTCGGCGATCGGCGACAGCGGGTGGATCTCCCTCGCGTGGTGCGTGGGGATCGGGCTGGTGGGCTATGTCTGGTCGCGCTCCCTCTTCAACAGCGGCACCACCCGCTGAGCCGGGGGTACGCACCCGGGCGGGGTGCCCGCTCACCGGCACGGGGAGCGGGCACCCCGCCCGCGCATGCCCATGAAGAGTGCCCCCCGCCGGCAGGCGTGAGTACGGGCAGGGGGCAGCCCTCTGGTGCGTCTCCCCAACAGCCGCAGCGGAACGGGGAGATGGCCGTGGCGAGCGCCCCCGCCACCGCGCACCAGCGACCGTAGCGCTGGCTACCATCCCGTATCAATAGTTTTCCGTCTCTAGAGTGAGACGGAATATGCCAACTTGGTCTACGGAATCGAACGGCCCCCCATTCGTGGTCGAATGAGGGGCCGTTCGATGCTGCCGTTCGATGATCAGATCAAATCATCGAACTCCCCCTCTTTGGCGCCGCCCAGGAAAGCGCGCAGCTTGGCCGGGGTCGTATGAATGATCACATCCGGATTGTCGCTCTCACGCATCAGGATCTCACCTCCGTGCACAGCGAGTTCCAGGCAGTTGTTGCCCGCGCCGTCCGTCGACTTTGAGGACTTGCGCCACTGAATGTCCACTGTTCTCACGCCTTCATGCTTGTCGTGCTATCTCATGAATGAAGTCCCGCGACCGCTTCGGATCGAGTGAGCGCTCCTCGGTCTGATCCAGAACGGCTCGGTAGTTCGCGAGCCGGGTCTCCGCGTCCAGGAACGCGGGGCCGGTCGCGGTGTCCATCTGCACGGTGTCGAGCTGCGGCACCGACCCGTACACATAGAGTGTCGAACTTCCGGCGTTCGGGAAACCGCCCACGGAGAAGGGGATCACCCGGACGGTGACGTTGTCCCGCTCCGACTCCTGGAGGAGGTAGTCCAGCTGGCTCCGGGCGATCTCGGGGCCGCCGTACTCCATCCGGAGCGCGGCCTCGTGGATCAGGAAGGTGCACTTCGGAGGCTGGTCCCGGTCGAGCACATCGCGGCGTTGCAGTCGGTGTGACAGCTGGCGCCGCAGGAAGCTGGAATCGGGCGGGGGTACGGCGAGGGCGACCACTGCGCGGGCGTACTCCTCGGTCTGGAGCAGACCGGGCATGTGCATTATCTGGACGGTCCGGAAGCCCGACGCGTGGTGCTCCAGCTCGGCCAGATCCAGCGCACCGCTGGGGAGATGGTCGCGATAGTGCTCCCACCACCCGCTTATCCGCTCCTCAGCCATCCCCGCGAGCGCCTCGGCGTAGGCCGCGTCCGGGCAGGAGTAGTGCCCCGCCCAGGCGCGCACCCGGCCCGCGCTCACCCCGAAACGCCCTGATTCGGTGTTGCTGATGGTGGTGCGGTCGGTGCCGAGCAGCCCGGCGGCCTCCGCCAGATTGAGGCCGGCGTGCTCTCGCAGCTTGCGTAGCTCGGCACCCAGCCGGCGCTGTCTGGCCGTGGGCGCCTTCCTTGGTGGCATCTGCTCCCCTCCTGTTGGGCCTCAGTCTGGTCCGCGTGTCCCACCTCGGTCCACTGAGCACCATGGTTTCTATCGTTGAGTACAAATGTTGAGACTTCGCTGCTACCGTCTCATGAACACCGCGCGGTACGCCGGGACTTGGCCCCGGCGCGACCGGCAGGCGCATGCCCAGGCGCGGGCTTCTCCGAGCAGGGAGACGTGAATGCACACCTCCACAGCCTCAACCCCATCAACGACACCCGCCCCGTTCAGTGGCGCGCGGCTGCGCATAGAGGCCCCCAGCGACCCCACCGTCGCCAGGAAGGCGCGTGACTGGCTCACCGCGCCCCTGCGCACAGCGCACCCGCAGCTCGCGGATGACGTGCTGCTCTGTCTCTCCGAGGTGGTCACCAACGCGCACCGGCACACCACCGCCGCCACGATCCGCGTCGACGCGCACATCACCGACGCGCATGTGGTGGTCCGGGTCCGGGACAACCGGGCCGGTGCGCTGCCTCGGCCGGCCGGGAGCCGTTCGGACGAGGAGCGGGGGCGGGGGCTGACGCTGCTCGACGCGTTCGCCGACTCCTGGGGGGTGACCCCGCTCGACGGGCGGCGGTCCAGCGGGAAGTCCGTGTGGTTCAGGCTCACGGCCCGGCGGCGGGACCCGGGGTGAGCGGACGCCGAAGGGGCCGGCGGGAGAGCGTCTCCCGCCGGCCCCTTCGGCCGTGCCCGTGGTACGGAGGAACAGCCGCGCTCAGAGGACGCGCACCGCTCCCGTCGCCGGGTAACCCGACAGATCCTGGATGACGACGCCCTTCTCCGGGTTGGCCGCGTCCAGGTACTGGCCATTGCCGATGTAGACACCGGTGTGGTAAGCGCTGCCCGCCGCGCCCCAGTAGAGGATGTCCCCGACCTGGAGGTTGGAGGTGCCGACCTGGGTGCCCGCGGTCGACTGGTCCTGGGAGACGCGGGGCAGGTCGATGTTGACCTGACGGAACGCGGCCTGGACCAGGCTGGAGCAGTCCCACGAGTTGGGGCCGGTGGCACCCATCACATAGGCGTCGCCGACCTGGGCCTTCAGGAAGGCGATGACCGTGCCGACGGAGCCGGACGCGTTCGAGGAGTTCGACGGGGAGGTCGAGGCGGGGGCGCTCGACGACGAACTCCCGGCGGAGGAGGAGGTGCTGGGGGAGGAGTCGGCGGCCGCGGCGAGGGTGGTGCGCTCGGCGGTGCGGGACGCGCGCTCCTCCGCCTCCTTGGCGGCGGCCTCGCGCTCGCGCTTCTCGCGCTCCTCGGCGGCCTTGCGCTCCGCCTCGGCCTGGCGCAGAGCCTCCGCCTTGGCCTTCTTGGCGGTCTTCTCGGCCTTCTCTGCCGCGGCGGCCTCCTGGGCCCGCAGCTCCTGGTCGAACGCGACCTGCTGCTGGGCCTGGGCGGACTGGGCGACGGCCTGGGAGAGACCGGCGGGGGTGAACGCCGGCATCTCGATGGTCTCGGTCACCGGGTCGGCGTTGGCCGGTCCGGCGGCTCCGGCCACGGCGATGGTGCTGAGCACGCCACCGGCAACTCCGGCGCGGAGGGCCATCGCGGAGGAGCTCCGGCGACGGGGCTTCCGGTGGCTGGGTATGTGAGCGGTGTGGGACATAGGGACAACCGCTATCAGCCATACCCGGTTGCCGACAAGAAACGTGTGTTGCGCCACAGTTGTGACCGGAACCCATCAATCCTCTTGGCGCGAACCCTTATTGACGCCCTAAGGGATAATTCGGACAGTCGTGATCATGGTCGTGATCATGCGTTTCTGGGAAAAGGTCCGAATTGCCTCACGCCTACCACCGCTTCAGGCCATTGGCCAAGCCCGCCTTTATGGGGGTCACAGGGGAGTGGTGCAGGTCACAGTGGGGTCACGGGCGGGCGTGACGGGCAGTGTCCGGGGCGCTACCGGCCGCTCGGGCCGCCACCCCGCCGTGCCCGGCCCGCCGTGCCCGCGGTGGCGGTCGCGGTGTGTGGTGACGCGAACCGGAAGGGTGACGGAGTGGGCCCCCGGAGTTCGTGAACGGATGCGCGTATCCCCCCGGCGGGGGTGATCCGGCGCTCGCCGCCACCGGTCCCGTCTCTTCTGCGCGACTCTGCCCGCGAGGCTCCGGGTTAGGCAAGGCAACGCTTACTATCATCCACTCCCGCTTGCCGCCAATTTGCGTTCGCGGGCATCTGCTTGATAGTGCGAGACGCCCACGACCAGCGGAAACGCCAAAAGTTGTCACGTCTGGTAATCAACTGCGCGCTTCACGTATGAAGATCACCTCTCATCCGACTTCATGATCCTTCGTCAGGTGGTGGAGATCACAAAAGCGGTTGTCGACCCCGTGTCGCAGATCACAGACCGGCAGGCATAGGATGCGGGGCAGTCGGGCTTGTGAACTGCCTCACATGAACACGATCTTCGAGGCGGCGCGTCTATCGCCCGGTGCGGTCCACACGGTCAAGGACGACTGGAAGGAGCGAGGAGGGTGAATGCCTACGCGCCCATCCTGGTACTCGGAGCCCTCGGGGCAGGGTTTGCGATCTTCTCCGTGGTCATGGCCACGCTGATCGGCCCCAAACGGTACAACCGGGCAAAGCTGGAGGCGTACGAGTGCGGCATCGAGCCCACTCCGACGCCTGCCGGGGGCGGCCGTTTTCCCATCAAGTACTACCTGACGGCGATGCTCTTCATCGTCTTCGACATCGAGATCGTCTTCCTCTACCCCTGGGCGGTCAGCTTTGACGCCCTCGGGCTTTTCGGGCTCGTGGAGATGCTGCTCTTCGTGCTCACCGTCTTCGTCGCCTACGCGTATGTCTGGCGGCGCGGCGGGCTGGAATGGGACTGAGGGGCTGAGAGGCACCAATGGGACTCGAAGAGAAGCTGCCGAGCGGATTTCTGCTCACCACGGTCGAGCAGGCCGCGGGCTGGGTGCGCAAGTCATCCGTCTTCCCGGCCACGTTCGGGCTGGCGTGCTGCGCCATCGAGATGATGACGACCGGCGCCGGCCGCTACGACCTGGCCCGGTTCGGGATGGAGGTCTTCCGCGGCTCACCGCGCCAGGCCGATCTGATGATCGTGGCGGGCCGGGTGAGCCAGAAGATGGCCCCCGTGCTCCGCCAGGTCTACGACCAGATGCCCAGCCCCAAGTGGGTCATCTCCATGGGCGTCTGCGCCTCGTCGGGCGGCATGTTCAACAACTACGCGATTGTGCAGGGCGTTGATCACATCGTCCCCGTCGACATCTATCTGCCCGGCTGTCCGCCGCGCCCCGAGATGCTGATGGACGCGATCCTCAAGCTCCACCAGAAGATCCAGTCCTCCAAGCTCGGCGTCAACGCGGCGGAAGCGGCCCGGGAGGCGGAGGAAGCGGCGCTCAAGGCCCTTCCGACGATCGAGATGAAGGGGCTGCTCCGGTGAGCGAGACGGCCAAGGGCCGGCCGGACGACCGGCCGAACCCCGAGAAGGAGCTCAGCGAGCAGAACCTTCCCGGGCAGCGCGGCGACCACGGCGAGGAGATCCGCGTCCAGCGCGGGATGTTCGGCGCCAACAACGGCGGCGACACCTCCGGCTACGGCGGCCTCGTCCGCTCGGTGCGGCTGCCGGGCCCGGCGAACCGCCCCTACGGCGGGTACTTCGACGAGGTCGCCGACGAGCTGGAGGGCGCCCTGGAGGAGCAGGGCCTCGTCCCCGAGAACGCCATCGATAAGACCGTGGTCGACCGGGGCGAGCTGACCTTCCACATCGAGCGCGACCATCTGCTCCAGGTCGCCCGCACCCTGCGCGACGACCCCGCCCTGCGCTTCGAGCTCTGCACCGGGGTGAGCGGGGTCCACTACCCCGAGGACAAGGGCCGCGAGCTGCACGCCGTCTACCATCTGCGCTCGCTCACCCACGGCCGGCTGATCCGCGTCGAGGTCTCCGCCCCGGACAGTGACCCGCACATCCCGTCGCTGGTCGCGGTCTACCCGACCAACGACTGGCACGAGCGCGAGACCTACGACTTCTTCGGGCTCGTCTTCGACGGCCACCCCGCCCTCACCCGGATCATGATGCCCGACGACTGGCAGGGCTTCCCGCAGCGCAAGGACTATCCGCTCGGCGGAATCGCCGTCGAGTACAAGGGCGCCCAGATTCCGGCTCCGGACCAGCGGAGGTCGTACAGCTGATGTCCACATCCCACGCAACCGCCCGGGAGACCACCGAGGGCCCCGTCTACACCGTCACCGGTGGCGACTGGGACGAGGTGGTCCAGAGCGCGGCCAAGGCCGACGACGAGCGCATCGTCGTCAACATGGGTCCCCAGCACCCCTCCACCCACGGGGTGCTCCGGCTGATCCTGGAGATCGACGGCGAGACCGTCACCGAGGCCCGCTGCGGCATCGGCTATCTCCACACCGGCATCGAGAAGAACCTCGAATACCGGAACTGGACGCAGGGCACCACCTTCGTCACGCGCATGGACTATCTGACGCCCTTCTACAACGAGGCCGCGTACTGCCTCGGCGTCGAACGGCTGCTCGGCATCGAGGACCAGATCCCCGACCGGGCGACCGTGATCCGGGTGCTGCTGATGGAGCTGAACCGGATCTCCTCCCATCTGGTGTGCATCGCCACCGGCGGGATGGAACTGGGCGCCACCACGATCATGATCTACGGCTTCCGGGACCGTGAACTCGTCCTCGACCTCTTCGAGCTGATCACCGGTCTGCGGATGAACCACGCCTTCATCCGCCCGGGCGGCCTCGCCCAGGACCTGCCCCCCGGGACCGTGGACCTGCTCCACGAGTTCGTGCGGACGATGAAGAAGAACCTGCCGGAGTACGACAAGCTCGCCACCGGCAACCCCATCTTCAAGGCCCGGATGCAGGACGTCGGCCATCTCGACCTCACCGGCTGCATGGCCCTCGGCGCCACCGGACCCGTACTGCGCTCGGCCGGGCTCGCCCACGACCTGCGCAAGACCGATCCGTACTGCGGGTACGAGACCTACGACTTCGACATCCCGACCGCCGACACCTGTGACTCCTACGGCCGCTTCCTCATCCGCCTGGAGGAGATGCGCCAGTCGCTGCGCATCATCGAGCAGTGCGTCGACCGCCTGGAGCCCGGGCCGGTCATGGTCGCCGACAAGAAGATCGCCTGGCCCGCGCAGCTCGCGCTCGGACCGGACGGACTCGGCAACTCCCTGGACCACATCAAGAAGATCATGGGCACCTCCATGGAGGCCCTGATCCACCACTTCAAGCTGGTCACCGAGGGCTTCCGGGTCCCCGCCGGACAGGTCTACGCGGCGGTCGAGTCGCCCAAGGGCGAACTCGGCGCGCACATCGTCTCCGACGGCGGCACCCGCCCCTTCCGGGTCCACTTCCGGGACCCGTCCTTCACCAATCTCCAGGCCATGGCGGCGATGTGCGAGGGCGGCCAGGTGGCCGACGTCATCGTCGCCGTCGCGTCCATCGACCCCGTGATGGGAGGCGTCGACCGATGACGGCCCAGTCGTCCAACCAGGAAGTGCAGCTGGGGATGCCCCGGCTGCCCGCCCCCGACTTCCCGGCCGAGGCGCGCGAGCGGCTGGAGCGCGACGCCAAGGAGATCGTCTCCCGCTACCCGGACTCCCGGTCGGCGCTGCTGCCGATGCTGCACCTGGTCCAGTCGGAGGAGGGGCATGTCTCCCGTACCGGCATGCAGTTCTGCGCCGAGCAGCTCGAACTGACCACCGCCGAGGTCACCGCGGTCGCCACCTTCTACTCCATGTACCGGCGCAAGCCGTCCGGTGACTACCAGGTCGGGGTCTGCACCAACACGCTCTGCGCGGTCATGGGCGGTGACGCCATCTTCGAGGAGCTCCAGGAGCATCTCGGGGTCGGCAACAACGAGACCACCGAGGACGGCAAGGTCACGCTGGAGCACATCGAGTGCAACGCGGCCTGCGACTTCGCCCCCGTGGTGATGGTGAACTGGGAGTTCTTCGACAACCAGACCCCCGGCTCGGCCCGCAGGCTCGTCGACGACCTGCGCGCCGGACGGCCGGTGGAGCCGACCCGGGGCGCGCCCCTGTGCACCTACAAGGAGACCGCGCGGATTCTCGCCGGCTTCCCGGACGAGCGCCCCGGAGCGGTCGCCGCGACCGGCGGCGCCGGACCCGCCTCCCTGATCGGGCTCCGTCTGGCCAAGGGCGAGACCGTCCCCGCCCGGGTGGTCTCCCCCCGGTCCGAGGCACCCGAGGACGCCCCGCAGCCCGGCTCCGGGCACCTCAGTTCCCATGACGCACCGCAGCAGACAGCGGACTCCGACCCACGGCACCCGTCGGGGCCGGTCACCGAGGAGGGGGAGTGATGGCCGTGTCCACCGAATACGGAGGCACCGCCGGTTCCGGGGCCGGCGGCGAGACCAGCCCCGAGAAGCTCCTCGCACCCGTCCTGTCGGCCTTCTGGGACGAGGCGGAGTCCTGGACGCTGAAGACCTACCAGCGGCACGAGGGCTACCAGGGGCTGCGCAAGGCGCTCGCCATGTCCCCGGACGACCTGATCGCCTATGTCAAGGACTCGGGTCTGCGCGGACGCGGCGGCGCGGGCTTCCCCACCGGGATGAAGTGGCAGTTCATCCCGCAGGGAGACGGCAAGCCTCACTATCTTGTTGTCAACGCCGACGAGTCGGAGCCCGGGACCTGCAAGGACATCCCGCTCCTCTTCGCCAACCCGCATTCCCTCATCGAGGGGATGATCATCGCCTGTTACGCGATCCGCTCCAGCCATGCCTTCATCTATCTGCGCGGTGAGGTCGTCCCCGTGCTGCGGCGCCTCCACGAAGCCGTGCGGGAGGCGTACGAGGCGGGCTACCTCGGCAAGGACGCCCTCGGCAGCGGACTCGACCTCGACATCACGGTGCACGCGGGCGCCGGCGCGTACATCTGCGGTGAGGAGACCGCGCTGCTGGACTCGCTCGAAGGACGGCGCGGCCAGCCCCGGCTGCGACCCCCCTTCCCCGCGGTCGCCGGTCTGTACGCGTGCCCCACTGTGGTGAACAACGTCGAGTCCATCGCGTCGGTTCCCGCGATCCTCAACCGGGGCAAGGACTGGTTCAAGTCCATGGGCAGCGAGAAGTCCCCCGGCTTCACGCTCTACTCCCTCAGCGGCCATGTCGCGGGCCCCGGCCAGTACGAGGCCCCGCTCGGCATCACCCTGCGCCAGCTCCTCGACATGGGCGGCGGGATGCGCCCCGGCCACCGGCTCAAGTTCTGGACCCCCGGCGGCTCGTCGACCCCGATGTTCACCGACGAGCACCTCGACGTCCCGCTCGACTACGAGGGCGTCGGAGCGGCCGGCTCCATGCTCGGCACCAAGGCCCTCCAGTGCTTCGACGAGACGACCTGCGTGGTCCGGGCCGTCACCCGCTGGACCGAGTTCTACGCCCATGAGTCCTGCGGCAAGTGCACCCCCTGCCGCGAGGGCACCTACTGGCTGGTCCAGCTGCTCCGCGACATCGAGGCCGGCCACGGCGTCATGTCCGACCTCGACAAGCTCAACGACATCGCCGACAACATCAACGGCAAGTCGTTCTGCGCCCTCGGCGACGGTGCCGCGGCACCGATCTTCTCCTCGCTGAAGTACTTCCGCGAGGAGTACGAGCAGCACATCACCGGCGCCGGCTGCCCCTTCGACCCGGCCAAGTCCACCGCTTGGGCCGATCACCGCACGGAGGTCAACGCATGACCGTGACCACGAGCGCTCCTTCCGGGGGCGGGGAGGCAGCGGTCCCGCCCGAGGACCTCGTCACCCTGACCATCGACGGCGCCGAGATCAGCGTCCCCAAGGGGACCCTCGTCATCCGCGCCGCCGAACTCCTCGGCATCGAGATCCCCCGGTTCTGCGACCACCCCCTCCTCGATCCGGCCGGCGCCTGCCGGCAGTGCATCGTGGAGGTGGAGGGCCAGCGCAAGCCGATGGCCTCCTGCACCATCACCTGCACCGACGGCATGGTCGTCAAGTCGCAGCTCTCCTCGCCCGTCGCCGAGAAGGCGCAGAAGGGCGTGATGGAGCTGCTGCTGATCAACCATCCGCTCGACTGCCCCGTCTGCGACAAGGGCGGCGAGTGCCCGCTCCAGAACCAGGCCATGTCGCACGGCGGCGCGGACTCCCGCTTCGAGGGGAGGAAGCGGACCTTCGAGAAGCCGGTGCCGATCTCCACCCAGGTGCTGCTCGACCGCGAGCGGTGCGTCCTGTGCGCCCGCTGCACCCGGTTCTCCAACCAGGTCGCCGGCGACCCGATGATCGAGCTCCTGGAACGGGGCGCCCTCCAGCAGGTCGGTACCGGCGAGGGCGACCCCTTCCAGTCGTACTTCTCCGGCAACACCATCCAGATCTGCCCGGTCGGCGCGCTCACCTCGGCCGCGTACCGCTTCCGCTCCCGCCCCTTCGACCTGGTCTCCACGCCCAGTGTCTGCGAGCACTGCGCCGGCGGCTGCGCGACCCGCACCGACCACCGGCGCGGGAAGGTCATGCGGCGGCTCGCCGCCGACGACCCCGAGGTCAACGAGGAGTGGATCTGCGACAAGGGGCGCTTCGGGTTCCGCTACGCCCAGCAGCGGGACCGGCTCACCACCCCCCTGGTCCGCACGGCGGACGGGGTGCTGGAGCCGGCGAGCTGGCCCGAGGCGCTGGCCGCCGCCGCGGCCGGGCTCGGCGCGGCGCGCGGCCGGGCCGGAGTCCTCGCGGGCGGCCGGCTCACCGTCGAGGACTCCTACGCGTACGCCAAGTTCGCCCGGGTCGCCCTCGGCACCAACGACATCGACTTCCGGGCCCGCGCCCACTCCCCCGAGGAGGCCGACTTCCTGGCCGCCCGGGTCGCGGGGACGGGCCGGGACCTCTCCGGCGGCGGGGTCACCCACCGCGAACTGGAGCAGGCGCCCGCCGTGCTCCTCGTCGGCATCGAGGCCGAGGAGGAGGCCCCCGGGGTCTTCCTCCGCCTCCGCAAGGCCCACCGCAAGCACGGACAGCGGACTTTCGCCCTGGCCACCCACGCCACCCGGGGCCTGGCCAAGGCGGGCGGCACGCTGCTGCCGGCCGCGCCCGGCACCGAGACGGAGTGGCTGGACGCGCTCAGCGGCACCGTCGGACTCGACGGCGACGGATCGGCCGCCGCCGAGGCGCTCCGCGCCGACGGCTCGGTGATCATCGTCGGTGAACGGCTCGCGGCCGTGCCCGGTGGGCTCACCGCCGTCGTGCGGACCGCGACCGCGACCGGCGCCCGCCTGGTGTGGATTCCGCGCCGGGCCGGTGAGCGCGGTGCCGTCGAGGCGGGCGCGCTCCCCTCGCTGCTGCCCGGCGCCCGCCCCGCCACCGACCCGAGGGCGCGCGAGGAGACCGCCGAGGTGTGGCGCGTACGGGAACTCCCGCAGCGCTACGGCCGGGACACCGCGCAGATCGTGGAGGCCGCGGCCGCCGGTGAGCTGGGCGCCCTGCTCGTCGCGGGTGTCGAGGTCGCCGATCTGCCGGACCCGGCACGCGCCCGCGAGGCGCTGGACGCGGTCGGATTCCTGGTCTCCCTGGAGCTGCGGCCCAGCGAGGTCACCGACCGGGCGGATGTCGTCTTCCCGGTCGCCGCCGTCGCCGAGAAGCCCGGCACCTTCCTCAACTGGGAGGGCAGGGCGAGGATGTTCGAGGCCGCGCTCAAACCCGAGCAGATGACCCGCCGGCTCGCACCGGCCGACTCCCGTGTCCTGCACATGCTCGCGGACGAGATGGACATCCCCTTCGGGCTGCCCGATCTGCTCTCCGTGCGCAGGGAGCTGGACCGCCTCGGCACCTGGACCGGCCCCCGGGCCGGGGAGCCCATGGAGTCCGGCCGTCCGCTGCCCCGCGCCGGCGAGGGCGAGGCGGTGCTCGCCGGGCACCGGCTCCTGCTCGACCAGGGGCTGCTCCAGCGGGGCGACACGGCCCTGGCGGGCACCCGCCACGCGGCCGTCGCCCGGCTCTCGCCCGCCACGGCCGCCGAGACCGGCGTCGAGGACGGCGGCGAACTGACCGTCACCGGCCCCGCCGGCGCGGTGCGGCTGCCGCTCCAGATCACCGAGATGCCCGACCGGGTCGTCTGGCTCCCGCTGAACTCGCGGGGCGGCGGCGTCACCGCGGACACCGGGGCCCGCCCCGGGCAGCTGGTCCGCATCGGCCCGGCCGACGCGCCGTCCGCCGCCCAAGCGCCGGAGGTGCGCGCATGATCGCCGCGGCCCAGCTCACCGAGGTCCAGCTCCTCGCGGCCGAGGACCTCTCGATGTTCGGGCGCGACCCCTGGTGGCTCGTCCTGATCAAGGCCGTGTTCTGCTTCGCCTTCCTCATGCTGACCGTGCTCTTCTCCATCGTGTGGGAGCGCAAGGTCGTCGCCTGGATGCAGCTGCGCATCGGCCCCAACCGGCACGGCCCCTGGGGCCTCCTCCAGTCCCTCGCGGACGGCATCAAGCTGATGCTCAAGGAGGATGTGATCGTCAAGCGCGCCGACAAGGTCGTCTACATCCTCGCGCCGATCATCGCCGCGATCCCGGCCTTCATGGCGATCGCGGTGATCCCCTTCGGACCGGCCGGCAACGAGGTCTCGATCTTCGGCCAGCGCACCACGATGCAGCTCACCGACCTCCCGATCGCGATGCTCTACGTCCTCGCGGTCGCGTCGGTCGGCATCTACGGGATCGTGCTGGCGGGCTGGTCCTCGGGATCGACCTACCCGCTGCTCGGCGGGCTCCGCTCCTGCGCGCAGATGATCTCCTACGAGATCGCGATGGGCGCCGCCTTCGCCTCCGTCTTCCTCTACTCCGGGTCGATGTCGACCTCGGCGATCGTGGAGGCCCAGGCCGACCGCTGGTACATCATCCTGCTGCCGGTCTCCTTCATCATCTACATCGTCACCATGGTCGGCGAGACCAACCGGGCGCCGTTCGACATGCCGGAGTCCGAGGGCGACCTGGTCGGCGGCTTCAACACCGAGTACAGCTCGATCAAGTTCGCGATGTTCATGCTGGCCGAGTACGTCAACATGGTCACCGTCTCCGCCGTCTCGGTCACCCTCTTCCTCGGCGGCTGGCGCGCCCCCTACCCGATCTCCACCTTCTGGGAGGGCGCGAACCACGGCTGGTGGCCGATGCTCTGGTTCGTCATCAAGGTCCAGCTGCTGCTGTTCTTCTTCATCTGGCTCCGCGGCACGCTCCCGCGCGTCCGCTACGACCAGCTGATGAAGCTCGGCTGGAAGGTCCTCATCCCGGTCTCGGTGGTCTGGCTGATGCTGGTCGCGACCGTGCGGGCGCTGCGGAACGAGAACTACGACTTCCAGACGATCCTGCTCTATGTCGCCGGCGCGGTCATCACCGTGCTGCTGCTGTCCTTCATCGCCGACATGTTCCGCGGGAAGCGGTCCCCCGACGCGGGGGAGGGGGCGGAGGCGGAACCACCCGCCGCCTTCGACCCGATGGCCGGCGGATTCCCCGTACCGCCGCTGCCCGGGCAGACCCTGCCGCCCGTGCCGCGCAGGCGTCCGCGCCGTGAGCGCGAGCTGATTGTCAGTGGTGGACCCGACACTGTGAGTGATGGTCCTCGTGACGGAAAGGAGGCTGACGGTGTCTGAGGAATCGGACAGCACATTCCAGAACCCGGTCGCCGGCTTCGGCGTGACCTTCAAGGCCATGTTCAAGAAGCGG
This sequence comes from Streptomyces sp. NPDC001889, assembly GCF_053594535.1. Lineage (NCBI taxonomy): Bacteria > Bacillati > Actinomycetota > Actinomycetes > Kitasatosporales > Streptomycetaceae > Streptomyces > Streptomyces sp. NPDC001889. The sequence continues at coordinate 29,972 of NZ_JBSFER010000029.1, read as the reverse complement.
CTGACCGAGCAGTACCCGGAGCAGCAGAAGGTCACAGCGCCGCGCTTCCACGGCCGGCACCAGCTCAACCGTCATCCCGACGGCCTGGAGAAGTGCGTGGGGTGCGAGCTGTGCGCCTGGGCCTGTCCCGCGGACGCCATCTATGTGGAGGGCGCGGACAACACCGAGGAGGAGAGGTACTCCCCGGGCGAGCGGTACGGCCGCGTCTATCAGATCAACTACGCGCGCTGCATCCTCTGCGGCCTCTGCATCGAGGCGTGCCCCACCCGGGCGCTCACGATGACCAATGAGTTCGAGCTGGCCGACAGCTCCCGCGAGAACCTCATCTACACCAAGGAACAGCTCCTCGCCGGTCTCGACGACAACATGGTCGACTCGCCGCACGCCATCTACCCCGGCATGGACGAACAGGACTACTACCGGGGCCTGGTGACCGAGGCCGCCCCCGGCACCGTCCAGCAGACCGCCGTCTCCAAGGAGGAGAAGGACGAGGAGGTGGGCGCATGAGCGGGCTGAGCGGTCTCGGCGCCCTGGCGGCCACCACCACATCGACCGGTGAGGCCGTCCAGTTCTGGGTCCTCGGCACCGTCGCGGTGATCGGCGCTCTCTGTACGATCCTGATGCGGCGGGCCGTCCACAGCGCCCTCTGCCTCGCGGGCACGATGATCATCCTGGCGGTCTTCTACCTCGCCAACGGCGCCTACTTCCTGGGCATCGTCCAGATCGTCGTCTACACCGGCGCGGTCATGATGCTCTTCCTCTTCGTGGTGATGCTCGTCGGTGTCACCGCCGCCGACTCCCTCAAGGAGACGCTCAAGGGGCAGCGCTGGCTCGCGGTGGCCTGCGGGCTCGGCTTCGGCGTGCTGCTGGTCGCCGGCATCGGCCAGGCCTCCCTCTCCACCTTCACCGGTCTGGGCGCCGCCAACAGCGCCCACGGCGGCAATGTCGAGGGGCTCGCCGCCCTGATCTTCACCAAGTACGTCTTCGCGTTCGAGATCACCGGCGCGCTGCTGATCACGGCGGCCGTCGGCGCGATGGTGCTCACCCACCGGGAGCGCACCGAGCGCGCGAAGACCCAGCGCGAGCTGGCCGAGGAGCGGGTGCGCGCGGGCAAGCAGCTGCCGCCGCTCCCCGCCCCCGGCGTCTACGCCCGGCACAACGCCGTGGACATCGCCGGACTGCTCCCCGACGGCACCCCCTCCGAGCTGACCGTCATCGGCACCCTGCGGGAGCGCGGCCAGATCCGCGATGTCTCCGCCCAGGCGCTGAACGACATCAAGGCCCTGGAGCAGCGCTCGGAGGAGCGGCTGGGCCGCTCGGGACCGATCGGCGAGGGCCCCGACGGCCCCGCCGGCACCGATGACGACACCGACGGCGGCCTCGGACGCGACCGGGACGAAGAGGAGGCCTCGCGGTGAGTCCGGTCAACTACCTCTACCTGGCGGCGCTGCTGTTCACCATCGGCGCCTCCGGAGTCCTGATCCGGCGGAACGCGATCGTCGTGTTCATGTGCATCGAGCTGATGCTCAACGCCTGCAACCTCGCGCTCGTCGCCTTCTCCCGGATGCACGGAAACCTCGACGGCCAGATCGTCGCGTTCTTCACCATGGTCGTCGCCGCCGCCGAGGTCGTGGTGGGGCTCGCGATCATCGTGGCCCTGTTCCGTTCCCGCCACTCGGCCTCGGTCGACGACGCCAGCCTGATGAAGCTGTGAGGGGCTGAATCGTGGAGAACCTGATTGCGCTGCTCATCGCCGCGCCCCTGCTCGGAGCGGTGGTGCTGCTGTGCGGGGGGCGGCGGCTCGACCGCACCGGACACTGGCTCGGCACGGCGTTCGCCGCCGCGTCCTTCCTCATCGGCGCGGTGCTGTTCGCGGACATGCTGGGCCGGAGCGCGGACGACCGCGCCCTGCACCAGCGGCTGTTCAGCTGGATTCCGGTCGAGGGCTTCCAGGCGGATGTCGCCTTCCAGCTCGACCAGCTGTCGATGACCTTCGTGCTGCTGATCACCGGTGTGGGCACCCTGATCCACATCTACTCCATCGGCTACATGGAGCACGACGAGCGGCGCCGCCGCTTCTTCGGCTATCTGAACCTCTTCCTCGCGGCGATGCTGCTGCTCGTCCTCGCGGACAACTATCTGCTGCTGTACTTCGGCTGGGAGGGTGTGGGGCTCGCCTCCTACCTGCTCATCGGGTTCTGGCAGCACAAGCCCAGCGCGGCGACGGCGGCGAAGAAGGCCTTCCTGGTCAACCGGGTCGGTGACATCGGCCTCTCCATCGCGATCATGCTGATGTTCACCACCTTCGGCACCTTCGCCTTCGGCCCGGTCCTCGGGTCCGTCGACGGCGCCGGCGAGGGCACCCTCACGGCGATCGGTCTGATGCTGCTCCTCGCGGCCTGCGGCAAGTCCGCGCAGGTGCCCCTCCAGTCCTGGCTGGGGGACGCGATGGAGGGCCCGACCCCGGTCTCGGCCCTGATCCACGCGGCCACCATGGTCACCGCCGGTGTCTATCTGATCGTCCGCTCCGGCGCGATTTTCAACGCCGCCCCGGACGCGCAGACGGTGGTCGTGGTCGTCGGCGCGGTGACGCTGCTCTTCGGTGCGATCGTCGGTTGCGCCAAGGACGACATCAAGAAGGCGCTGGCCGGCTCGACGATGTCGCAGATCGGCTACATGATCCTGGCGGCCGGCCTCGGCCCCATCGGCTATGTCTTCGCGATCATGCACCTGGTGACCCACGGCTTCTTCAAGGCCGGGCTGTTCCTGGGCGCCGGTTCGGTGATGCACGGCATGAACGACGAGGTCGACATGAGGAAGTACGGCGGTCTGCGCAAGCACATGCCGGTCACCTTCGTCACCTTCGGTCTCGGCTATCTCGCCATCATCGGTTTCCCCGGGCTCTCCGGCTTCTTCTCCAAGGACATGATCATCGAGTCCGCCTTCGCGAAGGGCGGCACCGAGGGCTGGATTCTCGGCGGTGTCACCCTGCTGGGCGCGGCGATCACCGCGTTCTACATGACCCGGGTGATGCTGATGACCTTCTTCGGCGAGAAGCGCTGGCAGCCCGACGCCGAGGGCCATGAGCCGCATCCGCACGAGTCGCCCCGGTCGATGACCATCCCGATGATCGTGCTGGCCTTCGGCTCGGTCTTCGCCGGCGGTTTCTTCGGCATCGGCGACCGCTTCCTGAACTGGCTGAAGCCCGTCACCGGCTACGACCACGGCCATCCGCCCGTCAGCGCGGCGACGGTCACCACGGCCACCGTCGTGGTGCTGCTGATCGGGGTCGCCGTCGCCTGGGCGATGTACGGGCGCCGGCCGGTGCCGGTCACCGCGCCGAGGGGCTCCCTGCTCACCCGGGCCGCGCGCCGCGACCTCCTCCAGGACGACTTCAACCATGTGGTCCTGGTCCGGGGCGGGGAGCACCTCACCCGCTCCCTGGTCTATGTCGACCACACCCTGGTCGACGGCGTGGTCAACGGCACCGCCGCCTCCATCGGCGGGCTCTCCGGCCGGATGCGCAAACTGCAGAACGGCTACGTCCGCTCGTACGCCGTCTCGATGTTCGGAGGTACGGCGGTGCTGATCGCCGTGACCCTGCTGATGAGGGCGGTGTAACTGCAATGTCCTTCCCGCTCCTTACGGCGACGGCGGTCGTCCCGGCGGTCGGCGCGATCGTCACCGCCGCCGTGCCCGCCGCGCGGCGCTCGGCGGCCAAGGTCCTCGCGCTGGGCTTCTCGCTGGTCACCCTGGTGCTGGCCGCGATCGTCTTCATCCGGTTCGAACCCGGCGGCGACCGCTACCAGCTCACCGAGTCCCACGCCTGGATCGCCGACTTCGGCGTCCGGTACGAACTGGGCGTGGACGGCATCGGGGTGGCGCTGATCGCGCTGACCGCGCTGCTGATTCCGTTCGTCATCCTGGCCGGCTGGAACGACGCCGAGCCCCAGGAGACCGGCAGCAGCAGATGGCGGCCGACCCAGGGCTTCTTCGCCCTGATCCTGATGGTCGAGGCGATGGTGATCCTCTCCTTCGAGGCCACCGATGTCTTCCTCTTCTACATCCTCTTCGAAGCCATGCTGATCCCGATGTACTTCCTCATCGGCGGCTTCGGCGACCGGGCCCACGCGGGCACCGACCAGAACGCGGCGGCCCAGCGGTCGTACGCGGCGGTCAAGTTCCTGCTCTACAACCTGGCCGGCGGACTGATCATGCTGGCGGCCGTCATCGGCCTCTATGTGGTCGCGGGCAGCTTCTCGCTCGCCGAGATCGCCGAGGCCCGCGCCTCGGGCGAGCTGAACATGGCGACCAACACCGAGCGGCTGCTCTTCCTGGGCTTCTTCCTCGCCTTCGCGATCAAGGCGCCGCTGTGGCCGCTGCACACCTGGCTGCCCAACGCGATGGGGGAGGCGACCGCTCCGGTCGCCGTGCTGATCACGGCCGTGGTCGACAAGGTCGGCACCTTCGCGATGCTCCGCTTCTGCCTCCAGCTCTTCCCCGAGGCGTCGAAGTGGGCCACCCCCGTGATCCTGGTGCTGGCACTGATCAGCATCGTCTACGGGGCGCTGCTCGCGGTCGGACAGCGCGACATCAAGCGGCTGATCGCCTATGCCTCGATCTCGCACTTCGGCTTCATCGTCCTCGGCATCTTCGCGATGACCTCCCAGGGCCAGTCGGGCGCCACGCTCTACATGGTCAACCACGGGATCTCCACCGCCGCGCTGATGCTGGTGGCCGGCTTCCTGATCACCCGGCGCGGCTCGCGGCTCATCGCGGACTACGGCGGGGTGCAGAAGGTCGCCCCGGTCCTCGCCGGCACCTTCCTGATCGGCAGTCTCGCGACCCTGTCACTGCCGGGGCTCGCGCCGTTCGTCAGCGAGTTCCTGGTCCTGGTCGGCACGTTCGCCCGCTATCCGGTCGCCGGGATCATCGCGACCTCCGGCATTGTGCTGGCCGCGCTCTACACCCTCGTCCTCTACCAGCGGACGATGACCGGCCCGGTGAAGGCCGAGGTCAGGTCGATGCCCGATCTCAAGGCCCGTGAGCTGGCCGTGGTCGCGCCGCTGATCGCACTGCTGATCCTCCTCGGTGTCTTCCCGAAGCCGCTGACGGAGGTCGTCAACCCGGCCGTGGAGCACACGATGTCCGACGTACAGAAGAAGGACCCCCGGCCCGAGGCGGAGGCGGCGAAGTGAGCGCTACGGCTGTCCACAGCCTGTGGACGACGGCCGCCGGATCGACCGACAAGATCCCGGCCCCCGATATCGAGTACGGACAGCTCGCACCGATCCTGATCGTGGTCGGCGCGGCGGTCCTGGGCCTGCTGCTGGAGGCGTTCCTGCCGCGCAGGGCGCGGTACCAGGCGCAGGTGACCCTGACGTTGGTCGCGCTGGCCGCCGCGTTCGCCTCCATCATCGCGCTCGCCCAGGCCGGTTACGGCACCTCCAAGATGAACATCGCGGCCATGGGCGCCATCGCGATCGACGGACCGACCCTCTTCCTCCAGGGCACGATCCTGCTGGCCTCGGTGGTCGCCGTCCTCACCTTCGCCGAGCGCAGGCTCGACCCGGAGACCCATGGGAACCGGATCGACTCCTTCGCCGCCCAGGCCGCCTCGGTCCCCGGAAGCGACAGCGAGAAGGCTGCGGTCAGGGCCGGATTCACCACCACCGAGGTCTATCCGCTGGCCCTCTTCGCCATCGCGGGCATGCTGGTCTTCCCGGCGGCGAACGATCTGCTGACGCTCTTCATCGCGCTGGAGGTCTTCTCCCTCCCGCTGTATCTGCTCTGCGCGCTGGCCCGCCGCAAGCGGCTGCTCTCCCAGGAAGCGGCGGTGAAGTACTTCCTGCTCGGCGCCTTCTCCTCGGCGTTCCTGCTCTTCGGCGTCGCCCTGCTCTACGGGTACGCGGGCTCGCTCTCCTACGCCCGGATCGCCGATGTGGTCGACGCCAGCGTCCAGACCATCGACCCGGTGCTCGCCGAAACCATGGGCAATGACGCGCTGCTGCTGATCGGCGCCGCGCTCATCCTGATGGGGCTGCTCTTCAAGGTCGGTGCCGTCCCGTTCCACATGTGGACCCCGGACGTCTATCAGGGCGCGCCGACCCCGGTGACCGGCTTCATGGCCGCGGCGACCAAGGTGGCCGCCTTCGGCGCGCTGCTGCGGCTGCTGTACGTCGTGCTGCCGGGGCTGCGCTGGGACTGGCGGCCGGTGATGTGGGCGGTCGCGATCGTCACCATGCTGGCCGGCGCGATCGTGGCGATCACCCAGACGGACATCAAGCGGCTGCTCGCCTACTCGTCCATCGCCCACGCCGGGTTCATCCTCGCGGGTGTCATCGCGGTGACCCCGGAGGGCGTCTCCTCGGTCCTCTTCTACCTCGGCGCCTACTCCTTCGTCACCATCGGGGCGTTCGCCGTGGTGACCCTGGTGCGGGACGCCGGAGGCGAGGCGACCCATCTGTCGAAGTGGGCCGGGCTCGGCAGGCGCTCGCCACTGGTGGCCGCCGTGTTCGCGGTCTTTCTGCTGGCCTTCGCCGGGATTCCGCTGACCTCCGGTTTCTCGGGGAAGTTCGCGGTCTTCAAGGCGGCGGCCGAGGGCGGTGCCGGGGCGCTGGTGGTGGTCGGTGTGATCTCCTCCGCCATCGCCGCCTTCTTCTACATCCGGGTCATCGTGCTGATGTTCTTCAGCGAGCCGAAGCCCGACGGCCCCACGGTCGCCGTGCCCTCGGTGATGACCAAGACCGCGATCGCGGTCGGGGTCGCGGTGACCCTGGTCCTGGGTGTCGCCCCGCAGTACTTCCTGGATCTGGCGGGCCAGGCCGGGGTGTTCGTCCGGTAGCGCGGCCCGCGCGCACGACGGGCCCGGCTCCTCGGGGGAGCCGGGCCCGTCCGCGTACCGGACCGGGGGTCAGGGGGAGGGGGTGATCCGGCCGGTGACCTCGCCCAGGCCGACGCGTACCCCGTCCGGGCCCGGTGCCCAGGCCGTTATCGTCACCACGTCGCCATCCTCCAGGAAGGTGCGCTCGCCCTCCGGGAGCCTCAGCGGGTCACGGCCGTTCCAGGTGAGTTCGAGGAGCGAGCCGCGCTGGTGGACCTCGGGGCCGCTGACCGTGCCGGAGCCGTACAGATCACCCGTGCGCAGCGAGGCGCCGTTCACGGTCATCTGCGCCAGTTGCTGGGCGGCGGTCCAGTACATCGTGGCGAACGGCGGCTCCGCGATCACATGGCCGTTGACCGCCACCGTGATCCGCAGGTCGAAGCCGCCCTTCTCCTCCTCGGCGGTGTCGTCGAGATAGGGCAGCAGCACCACGTCGCGCGCGGGCGGATCGGTCCTGGCCGCCTCCAGGGCCTCCAGCGGGGTCACCCACGCGGAGACGGAGGTGGCGAAGGACTTGCCGAGGAACGGCCCGAGCGGGACGTACTCCCAGGCCTGGATGTCCCGTGCCGACCAGTCGTTGAGGAGCGAGAGGCCGAAGACGTGCTCCCGGAACTCCGCGAGCCCGACCGGCAGGCCCCGGGTGGAGGGGGTGCCGACGACGAAGCCGACCTCCGCCTCGATGTCGAGCTTGACGGAGGGGCCGAAGACCGGGGCGGGGTCGGCGGGCGACCTGCGCTGGCCCCGGGGGCGCACGACGTCCGTGCCGGAGACCACGACCGTGCCGGAGCGGCCGTGGTAACCGATCGGCAGATGCTTCCAGTTCGGGGTGAGGGCGTCCCCGTCCGGGCGGAAGATCCGGCCCACATTGGTGGCGTGGTGCTCGCTGGCGTAGAAGTCGACGTAGTCGCCGACCGCGTACGGGAGGCGCAGGGCGACCGAGTCCAGCGGGTGCAGCAGCGGCTCTGTGACGGCGCGGTGCGCGGGCACCGTCACCCAGGCGGTCAGGGCCCGCCGGACATCGCGCCAGGCGGTGCGCCCGGCCGCCAGCAGCGGGTCCAGCGACGGGCGGTCCAGCAGCGCCGCGTAGGGGGAGCCGAGGGCGCGCGCCGCCGCGCCGGCGTCCAGCACATGGTTGCCGATCCGGACGCCGACCCGGGGGCGCTCGGGCTCGCCGGCCGTGGTGAAGACGCCGTAGGGGAGGTTGTGCGGACCGAAGGGATCACCCTCGGCCAGATCGAGCGGGCTCTGCTCGGACATCGGTGCCTGCCTCGCTTTCCACGTTGTGAGGACACGGTACGTGGGCGACGCCCCCGCCCGGCAGACCACGATCATCCGGCGGGGGCCACGGTCATCCGGCCAGCCGGGGGATTCTCCGCTCCCAGGTCCGGTGGAAGACGGTCTCCCGGCCGTCCCGGCAGACCGCCTCGTCCCGCAGCAGGAAGTCCGACGCGTCGCAGGACAGCTCCGAACGGGTCTCGACGGTGATGTCCCAGGACAGCTCCGGCCGGTGCAGCCGGGTGCTCCAGGTGGTGAGCGCCCGCGCGGAGTGGGGGTCGCGCTCCTGGACGGTACGGACCTCCAGCGCGTCCTCGGTGATCTCCAGACCGCCCGGGTGCGTCCGGGTGCCGGCGGGGCACGGCAGGGTCTCCAGCCGCCAGGTGCCCGCCGTGAGATCGCGGATCAGCAGCCGCTCGGGCCGCTCCCCGTCCAGCCGTGGCGCGGAGCTGACCCCGACCGGCCAGGGCCCCTCCTGCTCCCGCGCGGCACCGGGGTCCTGGCCGACGACCCGGAAGGGGTCCGGGAGGGTCCTCCGCCCGGCGGGGTGCTCGTGCACGGGGAGTTCGAGCCGGGAGCCCTCCGGGTCCAGGACGAACCCGGCCGAGCCCGTCTGCGGCCAGATCCAGGGCCAGTACGCGGACGAGACCGCGAGCCGGATGCGGTGGCCGGGCCGGAAGGTGTGATCGGCGGCGAGCAGCTCCAGCGACACCTCCTCCGTCGTCCCCGGCGGCCAGGCGTGGACGCGCTCCGGGCCGTGCCGGGCCGAGAGACCGAGGGCGCCCAGGGTGACCGGCGCCGACGAGCCGTCGGGCGCGACATCGCAGAGCCGGGCGATCACCTGCCCGTGCGGGACGTCCAGCCGCAGCCGCAGGGCGAGCCGGGGGCGGCCCAGGACGGTGACCGGCTCATCGGCCACGGGGAACTCGAAGCAGGCGCAGTGGGCGTCGTCGGCGCGCTGGTCGGCGCCGGGGAGGAGGTCAGGGAGGAAGGGGCCCGCGTCCGCCCCGGTGGAGTGCGGTGAGTCGACGGTGCGGGGCGCGCCCCGGAGCTCGTACACCAGCGGGGTGACATCCGGTGGCGGCCAGTGCGCCTCCCCGGTCCAGGGGCCCCCGGGGGCGCGGGTGCGCAGCAGCGGCTCCGCCATCACCTCGTTGCCGATGCCCCGCAGATGGTGGTCCCACCAGCGGAGCGTCTCGTGCAGGAAGCCGGCCCCGGCTCCCTGCCGCACTTGGTCGGGGTAGCCGTGCGGCCAGGGGCCGAGCACTCCGCGCACCCGGTCGGGCGGCAGCCCCGACACCAGCCGCAGCACGGTGTCCCGGCGCGGGTCGCCCCAGCCGCCGACGGCCAGCACCGCCGCCCTGACCGCCCCGGCGGCGGGGGTCTGCCGCTCCCAGAAGTCGTCCCTGAGCTGGTGGGCGAGCCAGGTGTGGGCGGCGGGCTCGACGGCCTCCAGCCGGGTGAGCCACCGCTCGCGCCAGGACGGTCCGGCGAAGACGGGGTCCGGCGGGCGGCAGACCGAGGAGAGCAGCGCGGCCGAGCGGGAGTGCAGCCCTCCGGCGGGCAGCGCGCCGCCGAGGGCGCAGCCCCCGTTGTCGTACGGGTCGTCGCTGGAGCAGACGGTGACGACGGCCCGCAGCGGCTCGGGGGCCAGGGCGGCGACGCGCAGCGCGAGCGTGCCGCCGGCGCCGAGCCCGAACATGCCGACCCGGCCGGTGCACCAGGGCCGCGCGGCCAGCCACTCGATGACATCGACGGCGTCCGGGAGGTCCGGCGGCCCGCCGGGCGCGCCCTCGGCGGCCGGGCCCGCCGGTACGCCGCCGCTGTTTCCGTGGCCCCGGGCGTCGACGCGGACCGAGGCGTAGCCGTGACCGGCGTACCAGGGGTGGCGCCGCAGGTCGCGAGGGACGGTCGCGTCCGTCAGCCTTTCCGGCGAATACTCCAGCAGCGCGGGGACAGGCTCCTCTCCGGTCGGCCGCCAGACGCGCGCGTACAGCACGGTGCCGTCACGGACCGGGATACGGAGGTCCTCCTGGCCGATGTCATGGGGAAACCGCAGGCGATGGCGCATGGCTGAGCCTCGATGACGGGGTGCGCCCCCTTCTCCGGGACCGCCGTCCGGCCGGTTTTCCGGCCTGACATCCGATCTTGGCGAAAAGGGCTACTTCGGGTCGTATGTGCTGATCACGAACATACCGGCGGCGGCGGGAAGGCGCTCATGGTGATCGAAAGGCGACCGGATACGCTGACTTGAGTGAATCCACCGACACATCGACAATCCGTGTGATTATCAGCAGACAGGAGACCACCTCGTGACCGTCGTCGGGCCGTTCGGGCTGAGCGTGCGGGACCAGGCTCTTGAGGCCGATGTCCAGAACGGACTGTCCGCCGTGGAGGCGGGCCTGCTCGATGCCACCAAGAGCGAGGTGCCCTTCATCACGGAGGCCGCGCAGCATCTCGTACGCGCCGGGGGCAAGCGGTTCCGTCCCCTGCTGGTGATGCTCGCCGCCCAGTTCGGTGATCCGTACTCCCCCGGAATCGTGCCCTCGGCCGTGGTGGTGGAGCTGACCCATCTGGCGACCCTCTACCACGACGACGTGATGGACGAGGCGGAGGTGCGGCGCGGTGTGGACAGCGCCAACAGCCGCTGGGGCAACTCCGTGGCCGTGCTGACCGGTGACTTCCTCTTCGCCCGCGCCTCCCACATCCTGGCCGACCTCGGCCCGGAGGCCGTGCGCATCCAGGCCGAGGCCTTCGAGCGGCTGGTCACCGGCCAGATCCTGGAGACGGCGGGGCCGCGCGACGGCTGCGACCCGGTGGACCACTACCTCGATGTGATCGGCGGCAAGACGGGCTCGCTGATCGCGGTCTCGGGCCGGTTCGGCGCGATGATGTCCGGTGCCGAGGAGGGTGTCGTGGACATCCTGACCCAGTACGGGGAGCGGCTCGGCGTCGCCTTCCAGCTCGCCGACGACGTGCTCGACATCGCCAGTGACTCGCACGAGTCGGGCAAGACCCCCGGCACCGATCTGCGCGAGGGCATCCCCACGCTCCCGGTGCTCCATCTGCGGGCGCAGGCCCGGGCCCACGGCCGCCGGGAGGACCTGGAGCTGGTCGCCCTGCTCGACGGGGATCTCGCGGACGACGACCGGCTCGCCGAGGTGCTGCGCCGGCTGCGCGAGCACCCGGCGCTGGAGCTGGCCCGCCGGGACACCGTGCGGTACGCGCAGGAGGCGCGGGCGATGCTCGCCCCGCTGCCCGAGTGCTACGCGAAGGCGGCTCTGGAGGAGCTGTGCGACGCGGTGGTGCACCGCGCGGGCTGAGCCGGGACCGGGCCGGGGCTGAGCCGGGACCGGGCCGGGGCTGAGCCGGGACCGAACCGGGGCCGGGGCTGAGCCGGGACCGGGCCGGGGCTGAGCCGGGACCGAACCGGGGCCGGGCCGGGGCTGAGCCGGGGCCGGGCCCTGGCGGGGCGCGGCTGGGGCCGGCCGGGGCGTGCGCCGGAGCTGTGGCTGACGCGTGGGCTGAGCCGCGCGCTGAATCGTGTCCAGCGGCCCGTATCCGATCGGGCGCCGCTGACCTGCGAAAACTCTGGCCACGTGGTGCCCAGGTGGTGTGGCGCAGGTCACTTCCCAGGATTGGGCCGGTCCTCGGACCGCATCCGTATTCACGTACGGAAGCCGACGCACAGGGCGTTGGCACCTGTACGGGGAGTTTTCCTGATGAAGCACACCAAGACCATCCTTATCGGTTCCACCGCTGTTGTGGCGGCCGTCGGTATGGGGCTCGCCGTACTGCCCGCCTTCGCCGCCGGCGGCCCGGGCGGCGGCACGGGCGCCACGGGCGCCATCGGTGTCTCGGCGAAGGCCGGCGCCAAGGCCCCCGCCGTCTCGCTCTTCGCGGCCAGCCTGAACGGTGCCAACGAGGTGCCGGTGCAGGGCGGCCCCGCCGTCAACGACCGCGACGGCCTGGCGCTCCAGTTCGTGAAGGTGCAGGGGGACAAGGTCTCGGTCGCCGTGAAGTTCCGTGGCACCGACAAGCCGACCGCGCTCCACATCCACCAGGGCGCGCGCGGGACCAACGGCGGAGTCAAGATCGACTTCACCGGTCTGCTCGCCAAGGGCAGCAGCCGGCTCGACGGCTGGACCGGTGCGGTCACCGGCACGGTCAGGATCACGGACAAGGCCGTCCTCCGGGCCTTCACGGCCGACCCGAACGGCTTCTACGCCAATCTGCACACCGCCCAGTTCCCGGGCGGCGCGGTGCGGGGCCAGTTCCACAAGGTGACCGGGTCCTTCCCGTTCGCCAGGGCGCTCGACAACTTCCAGGCGTCCGTGGTCAAGGGCAAGCAGATCTACCAGTGCAGGAAGGGCGCGGACGGCAAGCTCTCGTTCCAGCAGCACGATGTCAGCGCGGTGCTGGGCGGGAGGATCGCCCACTCCTTCACCGCCCCGGGCTCCGGCACCCCGCAGTGGATCGCCCCCGACCGCAGCGCCGTCACCGGGAAGCTGATCAGCAAGGTCGCCAACGGCACCGCCAACATCGCCGAGCTGGACCTCAAGGCCACCCAGTCCGGCAAGAAGAAGGGGCTGCTCGCCGGGAGCCAGGAGATCCTGCGGCTGAACACCGTGGGCGGCGTGGCGCCCACGGGAAGCTGCGCCAAGGGCGCCCTCAAGGGGGTCTCCTACGGCGCGGACTATGTCTTCATTCAGAAGTAGCCCGGGAGCGGCGGCCGGAAGTGATCCGAGGCGATCTGAAGTGATCCAGGACGGTCGGAAGTGAACTGAGGCGGTGGAGCGGGCGGAGCGGGCAGCGCCGAGCCGGGCAGCGCCGAGCCGGGCAGCGCTGAGCCGGGCGGGGGCGCCGAGCCGGGCGGGGGCGCGGCAGGGCCGAGCCGGGCGCGGGGGCGCGGCAGGGCGGGCCCGGGTGAGTCCCGGGTGAGGCCCGGAGCGGGCCGGGAGGCCCTGGCCGAAACCCGACACGGCACCCTTGCGCGGGCGCGGCGCCTCCCCCTACTGGAAGGGGGAGGCGCCGTGTCGTTTCCTCATCCCAGAGCAGTACGCCAAGTTGCTCCCGGGGGCTGACGCCCCCGCCCCGGTGATTTGGTCAGATTGATATCAGCGCCTCCGGGCAACAGCAGCCCGGGGGGCCAACTGCTTCTGCACCGCACGGCGTCACCGCTTCTGACCGACCACGGAGGTAGGCCACACCATGGCACCGAACGACAGCGCACTGACCACCGAAGAGGACCGGGACCGGGGACCGGTCCGCCGCAAGGCCGCGCGCTACTTCGTCCCGGTCGCCGTGGCCGGCGTGGCGGCGGCGACCATCGGGCTCGTCCCGGCGCTGGCCGCGTCCGGTGACCCGGACCTGCCGGAGATCAGCGCACAGGAGCTGGTCGAGAAGATCGCCGCCTCGGACACCGAACAGCTCTCCGGCACCGTCAGGATCACCACGGATCTCGGTCTCCCGCTGGACGGGCTCGGCGATCTCGGCGGCCTCGGCGACAACTTCACCCCGAAGGGCGGTGCGGAGGAGGGCGGCGAGACCTCCGCCGCCGCCCCCGAGGAGAAGCTGATGCGGCTGGCCACCGGGTCGCACACGCTGCGTGTCGCGGTCGACGGCCCCGACCGGCAGAAGCTCTCGATCCTGGAGGACAACGCCGAGTACAGCATCATCCGCGACGGCGCCGAGGTGTGGGCGTACGACAGCGCCAGCAACGAGGCGTACCACGCGAAGAAGGACCGCGCCCGGGCCCACGAGCGCGGGAAGGCGGACGGAAAGGACCTGTCGGTCACGCCCAAGGAGCTGGCGGACCAGGTCCTGAAGGCCGCCGCCGGCTCCTCCACCTCCGTGACCGTCGACGGCACCGCGCAGGTCGCCGGCCGCGACGCCTACCAGCTGGCAGTCAGGCCCCAGCAGAGCGGCTCGACGATCGGCTCGATCAAGATCGCCGTGGACGCGAGCACGGGAACGCCGCTGAAGTTCTCGGTCAACCCCGCGAGCGGCGGCAAGGCCGCGGTCGATGTGCGCTTCACCAAGGTCGACTTCTCCCGGCCCGCCGGCTCCACCTTCGACTTCACCCCGCCGAAGGGGACGAAGGTGACCGAGGCCGGCCAGGAGGGCAGGGCCGGGAAGGACGGGCCCGCCGGACCGGGTGAGCAGCGGCTCAAGGAGCTGGAGAAGGAGCTCGGGAAGGATCTGGAGAAGGACCTCGGCAAGCTGGAGAAGCACGCGGGCGGCCCGGGTGGCCTCCCGGGCGGCGGGCTGAACGTCATCGGCGAGGACTGGACCTCCATCGCCGTGTTCGAGGCCCCGGGCGGCGCGGCGTCCGGCGCGGCCAAGGGAGCGGACGGCGACGTGCCCGCGGAGGCCAAGAACTTCCTGGACTCCCTGGGCGACCAGGTCAGCGGCGACTTCGGCACCGGGACGATCTTCAAGACCCGGCTGGTCAACGCCCTGATGACGGACGACGGCAAGGTCTATGCGGGTGCCGTCACCCAGGACGCGCTGGTGAAGGCCGCCAACGCGGACAAGTAGCCCGCGCGGCGACGCCAGAGGAACGGAACCCGGCCGCTCCGCCGTACGTTCGTACGGTGGGGCGGCCGGGTCCGTCGGCACGGCCCCACGGGCCACCACAGAACACGGCACGCGTGCGCCAGCGGCACGCGTCGAATCGGGGGAGCCGGACATGACAGCGGTGATCGAGACGCGCGGCCTCACCAAGCGCTACCGGGGCGGCCAGCTCGCCGTCGACGGGCTCGACCTCACCGTGCCCGAGGGAAGCGTCTTCGGCTTCCTCGGGCCCAACGGCTCGGGCAAGACCACCACCATCCGCATGCTGATGGGCCTCATCGAACCGACCGCCGGCACCGCCAGGGTTCTCGGCGGCGCCGTGCCCGGCGCGGAGCGTTCCGTCCTGCCCAGGGTGGGAGCGCTGATCGAGGGACCCGCGCTGTACGGACATCTCAGCGGCCGGTCGAATCTGACACGGTTCGACTCCGCCGACCCGACCGCCGATCCGCGCACCCGGACCGCCCGGGTCGGCGCCGCCCTGGACCGGGTGGGCCTGACCACCGCGGCGGGCAAGAAGGCCCGGGCGTACTCCCTGGGAATGAAACAGCGCCTCGGGCTCGCCGCCGCACTGCTCCAGCCGCGCAGTCTCCTCGTCCTGGACGAGCCCACCAACGGGCTCGATCCCCAGGGTATGCGGGAGATCCGCGCCCTGGTGCGCGAGCTGGCGGCGGACGGCACCACCGTCTTCCTCTCCTCCCATCTGCTCGACGAGGTCGAGCATGTCTGCACCCATGTGGCGGTGATGGCCCGGGGCCGGCTGCTCACCCAGGGCCCCGTCGCCGACCTCGCGGCGGGGGCGCGCGGCCGGCTCACCGTGCTCACCCCGGACACCGAGGACACGGCCCGGCTGCTCAGGGAGCGGGGAGTCACCGGAGTGGCCGTCGAGGACGGCGTCCGGGTGACGGCGGACCCGCCGGCGGTGGACACGGAGCTGTCCGATCTCACCGCCGCGCTGGTGAAGGACGGGATACGGGTACGGGGGTTCGGCGTCGAGCGGGCCTCGCTGGAGGACGCGTTCGTCGCGCTCACGGGGGAGGGATTCGATGTCGCGGGCTGAGACCGACGAGATGGCGGGGGTGGCGGGGGTGGCCGGTTCCCAGGCGTCCGGCTCCGGGGGCTCCGGGGTGGCCGGGCCGGCCGGTTCCGGGGCGGCCGGAGTGGCCGGGAGTTCCGGGGCGGTGCGGGAGGCGCACTGGTCGTGGACGTTCGGGCTCTTCCGCTCCGAGCTGCTCACCACCCTGCGCCGCTGGCGGACGCTCGCCCTGCTGGGAGTGCTGGCCGCCGTCCCCGTGCTGATCGGTGTCGCGGTGCGGATCGAGACCGGCGGGGACGGCTCGGCCGGGTCCGGCGGCGGGGGCGAGGGCCCGGCCTTCATCACCCAGATCACCAACAACGGGCTCTTCCTGGTCTTCGCCGCGCTGGCCGTGACCCTGCCCGTCTTCCTCCCGATGGCGGTCGGGGTCGTCGCCGGCGACTCCATCGCGGGCGAGGCCAACGCCGGTACGCTCCGCTATCTGCTGGTCGCCCCGGCCGGCCGGACCCGGCTGCTGCTGGCCAAGTACGCCACCGCCCTCGCCTTCTGTCTGACAGCGACCCTGGTGGTCGCGGTCTCCGCCCTGGCGGTGGGCGCGCTGCTCTTCCCGCTGGGGGATGTCACCACCATCTCCGGCACCACGATCTCCTTCGGATCGGGGCTGCTGCGGGCCGCGCTGGTCGCCGTCGTCGTCGCCGCCTCGCTGGCGGGGTTCGCGGCGCTCGGGCTCTTTGTCTCCACCCTCACGGGCAGCGGTATCGCGGCCATGGCCACCACGGTCGGACTGCTGATCACCGTGCAGATCCTGGGCACCATCCCCCAGCTGGACGCGATCCACCCGTATCTCTTCCCGCACTACTGGATGTCGTTCTCGGATCTGCTGCGGGAGCCGTTCCACTGGGACGAGGTGCGGAGGAACCTCGGACTCCAGGCCCTGTACGCGGGGGTGTTCGGGGCGGCGGCCTGGGCGCGCTTCACCATGAAGGACATCACCTCGTAGGGCGGCACGGGCGCCGCCGAACGCGGGCCCCGGCGGACATACACGGCCGCATGCGTGTGCGGGGACGCACACGCATGCGGCCGGTGGGGGGTGGCGGCGGTGCTGATCAGAGACCGGTATCAGAGGCCGGTGCCGGTGCCAGGGCCGGTGGCGGAGCCAGGACCCGGGCCGGCGCAGGTCAGAAGGTCAGAAGGTCAGCTTCCAGCTGTCGATCGTGCCGGTGTCCTGTGCGGCCACATCCTGGACGCGCAGCTTCCAGGCTCCGTTCGCCGGCTCACTGGAGGCGTTGACGGTGTAGGTCTCGATGACATGGTCGGCCGAGTCGTTGCTGCTGGAGTTCTTCAGCCGGTACGCCGTCCCGTCCGGGGCCACCAGGTCGACCACCACATCACCGCGCCAGGTGTGCTTGATGTCCACTCCGACCGCCAGGGCGGCGGGGGCGTTCCCGGTCCGGCCGGAGAC
The DNA here is from genome assembly GCF_053594535.1 of Streptomyces sp. NPDC001889. NCBI lineage: Bacteria > Bacillati > Actinomycetota > Actinomycetes > Kitasatosporales > Streptomycetaceae > Streptomyces > Streptomyces sp. NPDC001889. Next base: position 12,743 of record NZ_JBSFER010000029.1, on the reverse strand, counting down.
GGTCACCGTGGAGGTCACGGCCGCGCCGTTGTCGGGGATCGCCACATCGGCGAGGTTCTCGTAGACATCGCCGGGCGGGTTGGAGGCGCCGGTGCCCAGCGTCCAGATCGCGTGGGCGATGGCGTCGCTGTTGCGGTCCAGCGCGGTGTCGTTGACGTTGGAGGTGTTGTCGCAGGAGGAGTGGTAGCAGCGGTCGAAGGCCTGCCCGGCGGTGCCGCCCCACTTCTGGACCTGCGCGGCCGTCTTCGCGCGGCTGGCCCCGGTGAAGAGGCCGCCGACGGCGATGCCCACGTTCTTGAAGGGGGCGTGGTCGGAACGGCCGTCGCCCTCGGTCTCGATCTCGGTGGCGACGCCGAGGCCGGAGAAGTAGTTCTTGAAGACGGTCTCGATGGCGACGTTGTCGTCGTAGACGAAGTAGCCGGGGTTCGGGGACCCGATCATGTCGAAGTTGAGATAGCCGGTGAGCTTGGCCCGTTCGGCGGCGGGGAGGTTGTTGACATAGTGCCGTGACCCGACCAGCCCCAGCTCCTCGGCGCCCCACCAGGCGAACCGCAGATGCTTCGTCGGCTGGAGCTGGGCGCGGGAGACGGCGAGCGCGGTCTCCAGCACCCCGGCGGAGCCCGTGGCGTTGTCGTTGATGCCGGCGCCCGAGGTGACGGAGTCGAGATGCGCCCCGGCCATCAGGATCTGGTTGGCGTCGCCGCCCGGCCAGTCGGCGATCAGGTTGTAGCCGGTGGCGCCGCCGGAGGTGAAGGTCTGGAGGGTGGTGGTGAAACCGGCCGCGTCCAGCTTGGCCTTCACATAGTCGATGGACGCCTTGTAACCGGGACGGCCGTGGGCGCGGTTGCCGCCGTTGGCGGTGGCGATCGACTGGAACTGGGTGAGGTGGGCCTTCACATTGGCGAGCGGTATGTCGGGGGCGGCGAGCGCCGAGGCGCCGGCGGCGGTGGGGGACGAGGGTGCCGCGGGTGCCGCGGAGGCCGGGGGAGTCGCGGTGGCGAGCAGCCCGGCCAGGGATATGACGGCCGCTGCGACCGTGCGTCTGGTGGCGAAGAGCTTCATGGGGGCGGGCTCCGGATTCCGTACGGGGACAGGACGGAACGTGCGAGACGCCCCGGAGCGGTGCGGTCCAGGGCGCTGGAGCGGTGGCGCTGAGCACTTGAGCGGTCCCGGCGGCACTGAGTGCCCCGGGGCGCGGGGGAGGGGGGTGCGGGCGGTGCACTGAGTGGCGCGGTGATGCGTCCTGAGAGTTCAGCGAGAGTTCGTCATACCGTCAAGGGCGGAAACCGGTCAGTTGTGTTCGAATATCGGACGAATATGGGCCCGTGGGACGTCTGAGGACCTCGGGGAGTCCCTCTGCCGTGTCCCCGCCCGGCCCGCGGGGTCCGCGTCCGTCGCGGTGTCCGCCGCCCGGCCCGGCCGGGTCCGCCCTCAGGCCACGCGGAACTCATTGCGCTCAGGGTCGATCATTACCACCCATGTGCCCATAGGCCGCTGCTGCCGGCCGATGACGGTCGCGCCCAGTGCCTCCAGTCGGGTGACCTCGGCTTCCCGCAGCTCCGGACCGGGGTGCAGATCGAGGCGGACGCGGTTCTCGACCGTTCTGGCCTCCGGTACCCGCTGGAACAGCAGCCGGCGGCCCTCGCCGATGCCGCTCACCTTGTCGAAGGGGTCGTCCGGATGACGGACGGCGGCGCATTCCCGCCACGCCTCCCGGTCGTGGTGCCGGAGGGTCGAACCCTCCGGCAACTGCCCTTGTTGTCGGAGCAGTTCGATGAGGGTATGGGGGTCCTCGACCTCGTAGCCGAGTGCCTCGGCCCAGAAGTCGGCCTGGGCGGCGGGGTCGGCGGCGTCGATGCTGAGTTTCCAGTGCAGTGCCATGCGACCAGTTGTAGGCGCTGTGCGGGCGGGCCGCGCGCCCGGCGGGGTCACCTCTCGGTCCCGGCCATCCTCCGGTCGTAGCCCTCCCGGGCCGCCGCGATCTCGTTCTGGTGCTCCTCGGTCCAGGTGACCAGGGAGCGGATCGTGGTGTGCAGGGTGCAGCCGAGCGCGGTCAGCGCGTACTCGACGCGCGGTGGTACGACCGGGTGGACCGTACGGCTGACCAGTCCGTCCCGCTCCAGTTGGCGCAGGGTCACGGTCAGCATCCGCTGGCTGATCCCGTCGATCTCCCGGCGCAGCTCGGTGAAGCGCAGGACCCGGCTGTCGAGCAGCGCGATGACCAGCAGCGACCACTTGTCGCCGACCCGGTCCAGGATCTGGCGGACCTCGCAGTCCCCGCGGGTGTCCCACTGGAAGGGGTCGGGATCGCCGGTGTCGTCGAAGTCGGTCACCGCGCAGTGCCTCGGTGACTTTGAAGTGCCTTCTTCCATGGAGCGCCATGCTGCCGGAGGATCGAGCTGGTTACAAGAGGGAACCGGCCCCCTGTGAGGTAACCGATCCCGGCCGTTCCTCTCCCCCTTTCTTCCGCTGCCGCTCCTTCCCTCCCGCCTCGACCTCCCCTGCCCGGTGTCCGTTGTCCGTTGCCATTCGCGGAGCTGTCCACTGATGTCCTCTGCCCTGTCCTCCTCGCCTCCTCCTCCCGGCTCTTCCCCTTCCCCTTCCCCTTCCCCTTCCCCTGCTCCGTCTCCGTCCCCGGCCATGTCCGGGCGGGCCTGGGCCCTGCTGCTCGTCCTCTGCGGTGCGATCTTCCTGGAGGGCATCGACATCGCGATGCTCGCCGTGGCCGTGCCCACGATCAGGGCCGATCTGGGGCTGTCGACCGGCACGGCGGCCTGGGTGGTCAGCGGCTATGTCCTCGGCTACGCGGGCTTCACCCTGCTCGGCGGCCGGGCGGCCGATCTGCTCGGCCGCCGCCGGATGTTCCTGGGCTGGCTCGTGGTCTTCCTGGTCTTCTCCGCTCTCGGCGGGCTGGCCACCGAGGGGTGGATGCTGATCGTCTCCCGCTTCGTCACCGGTGTGGCCTCCGCGTTCATGACGCCCGCCTCGATGTCGATCATCACCACCTCCTACCGGGAGGGGCCGCAGCGCAACAGAGCCCTGCTGATCTTCGCGGGGACCGGCGCCGGTGGGTTCTCGCTCGGTCTGGTCATCGGCGGGCTGCTCACCCAGCTGGGCTGGCGCTGGGTCTTCTTCGCGCCCGTGCTGCTGGGCGGAGTGCTCCTGCTGGCCGCGCTGCGGCTGATCCCGGCGGCGAAGCCCCCCGCGTACAAGGGGAGCTTCGACCTCGCGGGCGCGGGCGCCGCCGCCGGGGCGATGCTGCTGCTGGCCTACGGCATCCTCCGTCTCGAACACGGTCTGCACGGCTGGGTCCTCACCGTCGCCGCCGTCATGGGCGGGCTGTTCCTGGTGGGGCTCTTCACCGCGATCGAACGCCGCTCCCCGGCGCCCCTGGTCAGGCTGGGCATCCTGCGCCGGGCCCAGATGGTCCGCGCCGACCTCGGGGCGCTGCTGTTCCTGGGGGCCTTCATGGGCTTCCAGTTCATGGTGACGCTCTATCTCCAGGAGCTGCGCGGCTGGAGTTCGATGGAGACCTCGCTCGCCCTGCTGCTGATGGGCGTGGATGTGCTGCTCGCGCCCACGGTGACACCGCTTCTGGTGAACCGGTTCGGCTACGGCCGGGTCATCCTCGGCGGCTTTGTGATGGCGGCCGTCGGATATCTGCTCTTCCTCCCGGTCGGCCCGGACTGGACGTACGCGGCGATGGTGCCGACGCTCGCCCTGGTGGGGGTGGCGTTCGCGCTCGCCTACGGCCCGCTGACGATCGCCGCGACGGACGGTGTCGCGGAGGGGGAGCAGGGGCTGGCGGGTGGGTTGCTGCACACGGCGACGCAGTTCGGGGCGGCGGTGGGGGTTTCGTCGGTGACGGCGGTGTACGGGCTGGTGGGGGAGGGGATGGGGGCGTTTCGGGCGGGGTTGGTGGTGCCGGTGGTGATGGCTCTCGCGGGTGTGGCCCTGGCCTTCCCCAGCGCCCGCCGCCACCCCCACGCTCACAGATGACCTGCCCGCCCGGCACTTGGGCACGGCCCCTGTGTGGCAGGTGACCTGGGCATTCCAGGCCCGCCCGGCACTTGGGCACGGCCCCTGCACGACAGGTGACCCGGGCATTCCAAGCCCGTCCGGCGATTGAGGACGGACCCCGGGGCGGAGGACCCCGCACTGTGCGAGGCCCCTCCGGGGCGAGGCTTCACATCGGGTCGATGTGTTCCGGGCCGCCCTCGGGCGGTGGGTTCGGGCGGCCGGTGGCGGGCCGGCCCGCCCGCCCGTCGGCCCGCCCGCGCCGGTACGCGTCAATATTCTCCCGCGCCCCCGAACTCTCCTCCTCCGCCCGCGCCAACCACCGCTCCCACCGCGACCGCATCGGCCCGATCAGCCCCCCGCCAACCCCCACGATCAGCACCCCCGCGACCGTGCCGAGCACCGCCGTGAGCAGCGGACCGGTGACCGCCGTCGCGATACCCGCCTGCCCCAGCGCCGCGATCACACCGAGCGCGACGATGAACGCCCAGACCGAGGTGGCCAGCACCCTGCCGTACGAGACCCCGCCCAGCGCCCCCCGCACGATGTCCCGCACCGCGCGGGCGATGGCCATCGCCACCACCACGATCACCAGCGCCACGATCGCCTTCGGCAGCCAGGCCACCGCCGAGTTGATCATGGAGCTGATGGGGTTGGGGCCGAAGGCGCTGAAGGCCAGCTGGAGGACGATCAGCAGCAGGCCGTAGTAGATGACCTTGCTGAGGATTCCGGTCGCGTCGTACGTCGAGTTCCGCAGGGCGTGGGCCGTCCCGCTGCGCTCCGCCAGCCTCTCGAAACCGACCTTGCGCAGCAGCTTGTCCACGACCCGGGCTATCAGCCCGGCGATGAGCCAGCCGATGATCAGGATGACGAGAAAGGCGATGAACCTCGGGATGAACCGCGCGACCGCGGACCACGCGTCGGTGAAGCCCTGACCGAAGTCCACAGAGAGGGCGAGGGGCTGTGACATGACGCTCTCACTCCGTCCGCTGGGCGGGCCCCGCTGACCGGTACCCGGACTTCGGTGGTAGCACCCGGTGGCCGTACCGGGCCTGCGGCCGGACCCGTTGATGGGCCGGTGGAGTGATATTTCGCGGTCGGGGGGTGTCAGCCCCCGGGACCGGCGGCCGACCCGCTGGTACGCGGGGTGTGCGCGGCCGGTGCGACCGCCGCCGCCCCCGCTGTGCCGCCGCCTTCGCGGTCTCCGCGGTCTCCGCTGTCTCCGCGGCCTTCGTGCCCGTCGTCGTCCGCCGCCCCCGCGCGCGCGGCGGCCAGGACCGCCAGCCCCGCCAGCCGCTGGGCCTCCGCCCTCGACCTGCGCCCCGCCCGGAGCGCGTCCCAGGTCAGACAGGTCAGCGCCAGCCACACCAGCGCGAATCCGGCCCACCGCTCGGCGGGCATCGACTCCTTGAAGTACAGCACTCCCAGCAGGAACTGGAACGTCGGAGCCAGATACTGGAGCAGCCCCAGCGTGGACAGGGGCACCCGGATCGCCGCCGCGCCGAAGCAGACCAGCGGGACGGCCGTCACCAGCCCGGTCGCGGCGAGCAGCGCCACGTGCCCGAGGCCGTGGGCCCCGAAGCTCGCCTCTCCCCGGGCCGCCAGCCACAGCAGAAAGCCCACCGCGGGCAGAAAGAGCACCGCGGTCTCCGCCGCCAGCGACTCCAGCCCCCCGATGTTGGCCTTCTTCTTCGCCAGCCCGTAGGCGGCGAACGAGAAGGCCAGCGTCAGCGAGATCCACGGCGGCTGCCCGTAGGCGACGGTCAGCACCACCACGGCGGCGAAGCCCGTGCCCACGGCCACCCACTGCGCGGGCCGGAGCCGCTCCTTGAGCACCAGCACACCTATGGCGATGGTGACCAGCGGATTGATGAAGTAGCCGAGCGATGCCTCGACGACCCGGCCCTCGTTCACGGTCCAGATGTACAGACCCCAGTTGACGGTGATGACCAGCGCGGCCACGGTGAGCAGCCCGAGCTTGCGGTGGTCGCCCAGCAGCTCCCGTACCCATCCCCACCGCTTCAGGACCAGCAGCGCGAGGGCCACGACCACCAGTGACCAGGCCATGCGGTGGGCGAGGATCTCCAGCGCGCCCGACGGCTCCAGCAGCGGCCAGAAGAGGGGGACCAGCCCCCACATTCCGTACGCGGCGATGCCGTGCAGCAACCCCGTCCGCTGTTCGCCGTCGCTCGGCTTCACTGGCCCTCCTGCCCTGTGCACGTCACGCACACCATCCCGTCGACGGTACGCGCCCCGGGGGCGGGCTGTCATGGATGTATCGGCATACGGTCATGACGGGACGGGGGTGGCCCGAGAGACGGCCCGGGAACGCGCGGCGGGGCCGGCGAGGAGCCGAGTGGATCAACTGGCGGGCGGCCGGGTCCGGTTGTCGGTGGTGGGTCGTACGATCGGACGGAACACTGGGCGAATGTGTGGTGGGGGACCATGGCCTGCGGAAGAGTGGTGCGTGCTGTCTGCGGAGTGCTCGCGGGCGGGCTGCTGTGGACGGGCTGTTCCGGCCCGGGAGGACCGGGGGAGCCCGGCGGGCCCGGTGGGCCGGGGGAGCGGAGCGCCCCGGCCGGCGCGTCCGGGAGCCCGGTGGGGAAGGGATCGGGAGCGCCGGAGCCGGAGGCGAGCCCGGCGCCGACCGGCCCGGGGTTCGACCCCGACCCGGCCCGCGCGCCCAGGACGGCCGCGGCGGCGGGCGAGCTGGCCCGCGCGGTGGTCGCGGGGCCCGATCTCTGGGGCGCCGGATTCGTCGCGCGCACCCCGGCGCTGAGCCCGCCGGGTTACTGGCCGGTGCTGGACGCGAAGTGCGTCTGGCGGGGTGGTGCCCTCCCCTCCGGCGTCCTCTACAGCCTCACGGCCCACAGCGAACTGCCGGCCGGTCCCGGCCGGGGCCCGCTGCGGGTCGCCGCCACCGTCACCGTCCACCGCGATGTGCGGCGGGCGGAGTGGGAGATGGCCGAGACGCTGGAGGAGGCCCTGCGCTGCCCGGACCAGAAACTCCGCGACGGCGAACGGGTGCGGGGCCTGATGTCCATCGGCTCCGCGTTCGGTACCGGCGGGAACTTCACCGCGGAGGACTCGATAGGCGAGATCGGCCGCTATGTGAGCGAGGAGTCCGGCGACCAGCCGTACGAGTACGGCTGGTTCCAGTCGCGGCTCGGCCAGGTCACCGTCGCCGCGGTCACCAAGGGGGCCGAGGGCCACACGGACGACGAGATCAACACCGCCCGGGCGGAAGCGCTCACCGGCATGATGCACCGCCTCGAAGGCCGGCTGGAGGCCGCGGCATGAGCCCCGCCCCCGAGCCCCCGCGCGACCCGTCCCGCCACCCCCCGGCGGACCCCCGTGTCCCGGCTGCCCCGGCGCCGTCCGACCCTCCGGCCACCCCGGCCGTGCCCGGGGCCACGGCGCCGTCCGACCCTCCAGCCCCCTCCGACGCCGCCGTGCCTCCGAGCGACATGGACACGCCTCCGAACGACGCGGACACGCCTCCGAGCGGCGCGGACGCGCACCCGAGCGGCGTGGGCGCGGGCGGCCCCGGTGACCGCTCCCCGGTGGACACGAGCGCCCCCACCGACCCCGGGAGCGGCGCGGGGCACGGCGCGCCCCCCTCCCCCGTGGCCCCGGGCGCGCCGGAAGCCGGAGCCGGGCCGCCGTCCGCCGCCGGCCCCGAGGGCTCCGGAGCCGGGCCGGAGGCCATCCCGCCCCCGGCTCGGCCGCCGGCTCCACCCGGTGACCCCCGGGCGCCGGGGGCGCTGGAACCGCTGCGTACCCATGACCCGTCCGCGATCGCCGGTTACCGCCTCCTCGGACGGCTCGGCGCCGGCGGTATGGGCGTCGTCTACCTCGGCCGTACGGACGCCGGCGAACTGGCGGCCGTCAAGGTCACCCTCTCCGGCCAGGCCGAGGACCCGGACTTCCGGGCCCGGTTCCGCCGGGAGGTCGCGGCGGCACGGCGGGTCTCCAGCCCCTGGGCGGTGCCGGTCACCGCGGCCGACCCCGACGCTCCCGAGCCCTGGCTCGCCACCGTGTTCGTCCCCGGCCCCTCACTCGCCGAGACGATCGCCGCGCACGGCCCGCTCCCGCCCCGCAGCGTGCGCGTCCTGGGCGTCGCCCTCGCCCGCGCGCTCGCCGCCGTCCACGACGCGGGCCTGATCCACCGGGACGTCAAACCCGGCAATGTGCTGCTCGCCGTCGACGGCCCGCGCCTGATCGACTTCGGTATCGCGCGCACCGCCGACGAAACCGCCCTCACTGCCACCGACATGGTCGTCGGCACCCCCGGATTCCTCGCCCCCGAGCAGGCCGAGGCGCGCGGCGCCGACATCGGCCCGCCGAGCGATGTCTTCGCCCTGGCCTGTCTGCTGGCCCACGCGCTCACCGGCCGGCTCCCCTTCGGCCGGGGCGCCGTCGACGCCCTGCTCTACCGCACGGTCCACGACGACCCCGATCTCCGGGGCATCGAACCCGGGCTGGCCCGGCTGCTCGCCGACTGCCTCGCCAAGGACCCCCGGCAGCGCCCGACGGCCGTCGAGATCACCGGCCGGCTCGCCGAGGACGCGCCGCGCGCCGGGGCCGACTGGCTGCCCCCCGAGGTCGTACGGACCATCGCCGAGCGCTCGGCGCGGATGCTGGCGCTGCCCGGCATCGAGCCCACCGGTGCCGGGGAGCCCGGGCCGCCGCGCTCCCCGGGGCGCCGGAGACTCCTCATCGCCGCGGGCGCCGCCGCCGTGCTCGCGCTGGGCGGCGGGGCCGTGCTCCGGGCGGGGCCGCGCGACGACCGGACCGCCCCGGGCGGCCCACCGGCGAGCAGGCGCTGGGTGATCGGCGTACAGGCGGACCTCTCCGGCCCCCGGAAGGAGACGGGCATCGAGCAGGAGCGCGGGGCCCGGCTCGCGGTCGACGCCTTCAACGCCCGCGCGGACCGCCCCTTCTCCGTCGGCCTGCGTGCCGAGGACGACGCCGGCGACCGGGCGAGGGCCCTCACCGCGGCCCGCCGGCTGGCCGACGACCGCGAGGTCGCCGCCGTCCTCGGCTCGACCGGCGACTACACCACCGAGGCCGTCCTCCCCGTCTACGAGGAAGCGGTGCTCCCGCTGATGACGGTCTCCGCGGGCCTCGGCACGCTGACCAAGGAGGACAGCCGCACCTTCTCGCGCGCCTGCCCCGCGCACACGGTGACCGCGACCCAGCTGGCCTACGCCCTCCAGGCGTTCTACGCCGAGCGCGGGACCCCGGTCGCCCGCCCCGGGCTGCTCCAGGACCGCACCGACGACAGTTACGGCTGGCAGTACACGGCGATGGCCAACCACATGCTCCAGAGCCGGTACGGCCACCGCACCCACCCCCGGGTGGTCCCCGCCTCGGTCGGCTCGTACGACACCGTCATCGGGGAAATGGTGGAGGCGGGCATCGACGCCTATCTCCACGGTGGTGGTGCCCGGAGCGCGGCCAAGGCGGCCCGCGCCCTCAGGGCCGCCCGGTACGACGGCCCCCTGCTCGCCGGACAGCAGGTGCTGAGCCAGGAGTTCCTGAAGCTGGCGGGGGACGCCGCCGAGGGCTGGGTGATCGGCGCCCCGGTCGCCGATCCGGCCCGCAAGCCCGAGGCGAGGACCTTTGTCGCCGCCTACCGCAGGAGATACGGCAGGGCCCCGGGCTTCTACGCCGGGGAGTCGTTCGACGCGGTCGGTCTGATGCTCCGGGAGCTGGCGGCGGCGGCGCGCGGCGGCGAGCGGCCCGAGCGCGAGAAGCTCGCCGCCGCCGTGCGCGGAGCGCGGTACACGGGCGTCATGGGGGGATACCGGTTCACGCCGGAGAAGGGCGATCTCGACGGGTTCGGCACCTGTCTGTATGTGGTCGAGGACGGCCGCTTCCGCTATCTCGCGGACGCGCCCACCAAGGACCCCGGCCGCGTCCGGAAGACCTGACCCATGACCTCGTACCGGCCCCACCGCACCCCCGCACCCGCCCGGAGGCCCTCCGCGCGTCCCCGGAAGGCGCCCGCGCACCGCCGGGGAGCGGCCGTGCGGGCGGGCCGGGGCAGGCGGCCGGGCGGAGGGAGCGCGGGATGCGCCCGCTGAAGACCGGCGACCCGTCCTCGATCGCCGGGTTCCGCCTCATCGGCCGCCTCGGCGCGGGCGGCATGGGAGTGGTCTATCTCGCCCGCTCCGGCCGGGGCACTCTCTGCGCCCTCAAGGTGATCCGCGCGGAGCACGCGTCCGACCCCGGCTTCCGGGCCAGGTTCCGGCGCGAGGCCCTGATCGCCCAGCGGGTCACCGGCCCCTGGGTGGTGCGGGTGACGGGCGCCGACCCCGAGGCCCATGAGCCCTGGCTCGCGACCGAGTTCGTCCCCGGGCCCTCGCTCCAGGAGGCCGTCGCCGCCCAGGGCCCCCTGCCCGAGCGGACCGTCCGCGCCCTGGGTGCCCGGCTCGCCGACGCCCTGGCCGGCGCGCACGCGGAGGGGCTGATCCACCGGGACGTCAAACCCGGCAATGTGCTGCTCGCCCTGGACGGCCCGCGTCTGATCGACTTCGGTATCGCCCGCTCCTCCGGGGCCACGGCGCTGACCGCGACCGACGTCATGATCGGGTCACCCGGCTATCTCTCGCCCGAGCAGGCGAGGGCCGCCGGGGCCGGGGAGGTGGGCCCCGCGAGCGATGTCTTCTCGCTCGGCTGTGTCCTCGCCCACGCGGCCTCCGGCCGCCGCCCCTTCGGTACGGGGACGGTGGCCGCGATCGTCTTCCGCACCGTCCACGAGGAGCCGGACCTGGAGGGCGTACCGCCCGCTCTGCTGCCCCTGATCAGGAGCTGTCTCGCCAAGGACCCGGCGGCCCGCCCGACCGCGCGGGAGGCCGGCGCGGCGCTCACCGCCCCGCCCGCCGGATCGGGCGCCGCTGCCCTGTCCACCGCCCCGCCCGCCGCTGCCCCGCCCGCCGGTGGCGGTGGCGGTGGCGGTGGCGGTGCCGACTGGCTCCCGGACGGTCTGCCCGCCCTGATCGCGGAGCGCTCGGCCCGCGCTCTCGGCCTGCCCGTGCCCGAGCCGACGGTGGTGGTCTCCCCGGCGGCCGGCGGCGCCGGAAGGAAGCCCTCGCGCCGCCGTCTTCTCGCGCTGGGCACGGCGGCGGCATCGGCGCTCGCCGCGGGCGGGGTCGCGGCCTGGTTCGCCGGGGCCGAGGACCCGGCCCCGGCCGGCACCGCGGGCGAAGGCCCCCTGCCCCGCCGCACCATCGGGGTCCAGGCCGATCTGACCGGCCCCCACAAGGCCGACGGGCGGACCCGGGAGCGGGCCGCCCGGCTCGCCGCCGAGACCTTCAACGCCCGCCCCGACCGCCCCTTCGACCTGATCCTGAAGGTCGTCGACGACGGCGGGTCCCCCGCAAGGGCCCTGCCGCTGGCCAGGACCTGGGCCGCCGACAGCACGGTCCTGGCGGTCCTCGATCTGACCACCCGGCGGATCACCCGGCCCGTGGCACTCAGCTATCTGAGCCGGAGGCTCCCGGTGGCCATGGTCTCCGGCGTCGGCGCCGCCGCCCTCGCACCGGACGACCGCCGTGCGTACATCGAACTGCGGCCCGACGACAAACTGCTGGTCACACCAGTGAGTTGGTACTTCGGCACCCGCAGGACCCGGCGGGTCGCGGTGGTGGACGACCGGGCGGGCGGCGCCTCCTCATGGAATGTCGTCCGGCTGCTGAGGGAGGTCCCCGGCATCGGCGAGATCGGCGTCCACGCCATCGAGGCCGACAGCGAGGACTTCGCCGCCCTCGCCCGCGCGGCACTGACCGGCCGCCCCGATGGAGTGATCTACGCGGGGAACTCCCCGTCCCGGGCGGCTCTGCTCTCCCGGGCCCTGAGCGAGCGGGGGTACCGGGGGCTGCGCGCCGCCCTGGAATCCGTACTGGAGCCGGAGTTCCTCGGCGCCGCCGGGGAGACGGCCGACGGCTGGGTCTTCGGCACCTCGTACATCGACCCCGGCAGGGTGCCGGGCGCCGGGCCATTCCTCGCGGCGTACCGGAAGCGCTGGCGCTCGGAGCAGCCGGGCCGGCACGCGGCCGAGTCCTACGACGCGGTGCTCTATCTCGCCGAGGCGATACGGGAACTGGGCGCCGACCGGGTTCGGCGAGCCGCGCTGATGGGGCGGCTGCGCGAGATGACCCACCGGGGCGTCGCCAAAACCCTCGCCTTCCGTGACACGACCGAACTGCTCGACGAGAGCGGGGGAGGACTCTTCCTGCACCGGGTGGAGGGCGGCCGGGCCAGGTTCCTGGGCCCGTACCGATCGGTCACCGCGAAGACCTGAGGAAGGGGACGTCCGTCGTCGGCGCGGCCGTCCCCCTGTCTGCCTGTCTGTCTGTCTGCCTGCCTGCCGGCGTCTCCGTACGACGTGGCGACGTGGCGACGTGATTACCCCGCGACGGTCCAGGTGTCGTTCCCGGCGAGGAGCCCGGCGAGGTCTCCCTTGCCGTTCTGTTCGATGGCGGTGTCGAGTTGGGTGTTCATGAGGGTGTCGTAGACGGGGCGTTGGACGGAGCGGAGGACGCCGATGGGGGTGTGGTGGAGGGTGTCGGGGTCGGCGAGGCGGGAGAGGGCGAAGGCGGTGGTGGGGGAGGGGTGGTGGGCGTTGTGGGTGAGGATGTGGTGTTCGTTGTCGGGGGTGATGTGGGTGGTTTCGAGGTCGCCGGTGGTGGGGTTGCGGATGACGCCTTGGTTGTTGTCGG
>NZ_JBSFER010000028.1:99426-126415 GCF_053594535.1 Streptomyces sp. NPDC001889 | reverse complement strand
CCCTCCGGCCACGAGCTGGTCGTGGGGACGCTGCGGCTGCCCCGGATGACCGTCGCCCTGCTCGTCGCCGAGGCCGGCGTCGTGTTCGGGAAGGGTGCCGGGGCCCGGACGCTCGCGCCCCCTCCCGCCGGTCGACGGGCCGGACGCGCCCACCGTGTGTGTCACCGGCGGGCGCGTCACCGGCTGGTGCCCGGTGCGATCAGCGGACGGCGGACGGTGTCCGCGCCGGGGCCGCTGTCATGCCGTGATCGCCGCACTCACCGTCCGTTCCGCCTCCTTGAGCACCTCGGCCACATGCCCGGGCCCCAGGAAGGATTCCGCGTAGACCTTGTAGACGTCCTCGGTTCCCGAGGGCCGCGCGGCGAACCAGGAGTTCTCGGTCGACACCTTCACCCCGCCGAGCGGCACACCGTTCCCCGGAGCGGCGGTGAGAACCGAGACGACGGCCTCCCCGGCGAGGAGGCCGTCCGCGGCCAGGGACTCGGGCGACAGCGCGGAGATGCTCGCGCGCTGCTCCGCGGTGGCGGGGAAGTCGACCCGGGTGTAGGCCGGCTCGCCGAAACGCCGCGTGAGAGCGCGGTAGTTCTCCGATGGGCTGCTTCCGGTCCTCGCGATGATCTCCGCCGCCAGCAGGGACGGCACCAGGCCGTCCTTGTCGGTCGTCCAGACCGAACCGTCCCGGCGCAGGAAGGAGGCGCCCGCTGACTCCTCCCCGCCCCAGCAGAGAGCGCCGGTGCTCAGACCACCGACAAACCACTTGAAGCCAACCGGGACCTCCATCACCGGCCGGTTCATCTGCCGCGCGATCCGGTCGATGATGCCCGATGTCACCACGCTCTTGCCGATTCCGGCGCCGGCGGGCCACTGGTCACGGTGGGCGTGGAGGTACCAGACGGCGGCGGCGAGGAAGTGGTTCGGGGCCAGCAGGCCGGCGTCCGGGGTGATGATGCCGTGCCGATCGGCGTCGGCGTCGTTCGCCACGATGACGTCGTACCGGTCCCGCTGGGACACCGGGCCCGCCATCGTATGAGGAGAGGAGCAGTCCATCCGTATGCTGCCGTCCCAGTCCAGGGACAGGAACGGCCACCGGGGATCGACCACCGGATTCATCACGGTGAGATCGAGGCCGTAGTGCTCACCGATGCGGTCCCAGTAGGCGAGTGAGGCGCCACCGAGAGGGTCGGCGCCGATCCGTACCCCGGCCGCGCGCACGGCCTCCAGGTCGAGCACCGAGGCGAGGTCCTCGACATACCGTCCGAGGTAGTCGTGGGTGGCGACCGCCGGACCCCGGACGGCCCGTTCGAAGGGGGTGCGGCGCACTCCCGCGAGCCCTTGGGCGAGCAGTTCGTTGGCCCGGTCCTGAATCCAGGAGGTGGCGTCCGCCGCCGCCGGTCCCCCGTGCGGCTGGTTGTACTTGTAGCCGCCGTCGCCCGGCGGATTGTGCGAAGGGGTGATCACCACGCCATCCGCGAGCCCCGAACGCCGGTCCCGGTTGTGCGCGAGGATCGCGTGGGAGACAGCCGGGGTCGGCACGCACCGCGCCGCGCTGTCGACCACCGTGGTCACACCGTTGGCGGCGAAGACCTCGACCGCGGTTCTGCGGGCGGGTTCGGAGAGAGCGTGGGTGTCCGACCCGATGAACAGGGGTCCGGTGACGGAGCGCATGGCCCGGTAGTCGGCGACCGCCTGGCTGATGGCGGCCACATGATCCTCGTTGAAGCCGGTCCGCGACGCGGAGCCACGATGTCCATTGGTGCCGAAGGCGACCCGCTGGGACGGCTCGGCCGGATCAGGGCGCAACGCGTAGTAATCATCGGTCAGCTCCGCCGGATCGATCAGGTCCCCGGGCAGCGGTCGCGTACCCGCACGTGGGTGAAGCAACGCCATCTCCTTGATGTCATGGCACCGTCATCAGTCGCTCAGAGCGTTCCCCATCGGGTGTCATGCCATCTCCGGCGGGCCCGGTGATTCGGATGATCGGGTTCAGTACCGCCGCGGGACGGTGTTCCGACAGCGGACGGGAGGTCCGGGGGCCGGCGGGAGGGCCGGGAGCCCGGGGGCCCCGGCGGCGGGGCCGCCGACTCGCCGGACCGGCACTCCACGTCCCGGGCACACCCTCCACGCGCGCCGGGGATCACCGGGGGATCACACCCCGGCCCAACGGCGGTGCGGCCCGTGCGCTCACCGCCGGCGGTCCCGGCGGGAGATCCGGACGTGCTGGTGAACAGCCGGACGGGCGGCACGCGGCGCCCGCGCGGGCAGCCGGGGTATCACGCGTGGCCCTCGGTGGCGGCATTGCCCGGCCAGGCGTGTGGATCTAGCTTTTCACGAGTCCCCATCGGAGAGCGGTGTTCCGGGTCGGCGCTGTGGCCGAAGCGGGAACCGGCGGACAACGGCGCGCGGGAAGGGACCACTTCGGCAGAGGGGGCACGGGCCGCGCGGTCGGAGCACCCACGGTGAGGAAGCCGGTCCGCCATGCCGTACCGCCGCTCCTCGCCCGTGCCCGGCGGGCCCCGGACCCCGCGTCCGTGCCCGGCGGGGCCCCGGACCCCGCGCGCCACGGTGCGGTGGCACATCACCGCCGTCCCGGCACACGGGCCGACGGCGCGGAGCAGGCGGACACGGTCTCCGCCGCACCGCCCGTCCCCGCCCCCTCGCCTCCCGCCTCGCGTCTGTCCCTCCTCCGCCGCCCGCACCGCCCCGCCCGCCGAACCGCCCGCCGAACCACCGACCCGCCGACCCGCCGACCCGCCTCGAAAGGAATCCCGTATGACCACGCCCTCGCCACCGAAGCCGGCCATGGACGTCGCCTCCGCCCGGATCGAGGTGCGCCGGGTGCGCCGTGCCTTCTACGGACCGGCGTTCGTGGCGGCGGTGGCCTATGTGGACCCGGGCAACTTCGCCACCAACTTCCAGGCGGGTGCCGGTTTCGGGTATCTGCTCGTGTGGGTGCTGGTGATGGCGAACGTCGTCGCCATGTTCATCCAGTACCTGTCGGCGAAGACCGGGCTGGCGACCGGGCGCGACCTGCCGACGCTGTGCGGGCGCCGGCTGCCGCGGCCGGTGGCCGGCGTTCTCTGGGTCCAGGCCGAACTGGTCGTCATGGCCACCGATCTGGCCGAGTTCGTGGGTGCGGCGATCGCTCTGAACCTGCTCTTCGGTGTGCCCCTGTTCCCGGCCGGACTGGCCACCGCCGTCATCAGCTTCGCCCTCCTCGCCCTGCACAGCCGGGGCTACCGGCCCTTCGAACTCGCCATCACCTTCTTCCTGGCGGTGATCGGGTTCGGGTTCCTCTATCAGCTGGTGGCGGTGGGCGGGCCGGACAGCGCTCAGCTGGCCGCCGGCCTGGTGCCCTCGCTCGCGGGCACCGAGTCCCTCACCCTGGCCGTCGGCATCATCGGGGCCACCGTCATGCCGCACGTCATCTATCTGCACTCGGCCGTCACCGCCCAGCGGCGCCGGCCGGTGGGCGAACGCGCGACCCGGGCGGCGCTGCGTGCCCTGCGAACCGATTGCGCCGGGGGCCTGGGGCTGGCCGGGCTCATCAATCTGGCGATGCTCTGCGTCGCCGCGGTCCTCTTCCACGGTGCCGGCCAGGGCTTCGACGGCACCCTGTCGGCCGCGCACGACCATCTCGGCCGGCTGGTGGGCGGCCTGGCCGCACTGGCCTTCGCCGTGGCGCTGCTGGCCTCGGGGCTGTCCTCCTCGGGCGTGGGCACCTATGCCGGGCAGGTGGTCATGGACGGCTTCATCCGCCGCCGTCTGCCGCTTCTGCTGCGCCGCGGCCTGACCATGCTGCCCGCGCTGGCCGTGCTGGGCCTCGGTGTCCCCCCGGACGAGGCGTTGATCGCCTCCCAGGTGGTCCTCTCGTTCGGCATCCCCTTCGCCCTCGCCCCGCTGGTGTACTTCACCAGCCGCCCGGCCCTGATGGGCCCGCTGGTCAACCGGCGCGTCACCACGTGGACGGGGACGGTGATCTGTACGGCGCTGTCCGCGCTGAACCTGTATCTGCTCGTCCAGCTGCTCTTCGGCTGAGACGGAGCAGGGCCGCCGCGCGGGGCGGGCGCGGGGTGCCCTGGGCTGCGAAGCCGGACGAACCGGGTGGTGGCGCCGGCCGGCCGTGAGGCCCGTGCGCAGGGCGCCTTCCCGCCTCACCGGCTGGGGAGGCAGGATCGGTGAGCGGGGTCCGGTGCCGTGGATCGCGGGGCGATCTCAGGGCGATCTCAGGGCGGAGGAGGGAGCCCACGCGGAGCGCCGCCGACGGACGACAACGCGGCGGGGCGCGGTACCAGGGCACGCGAGCCCGGCACGATCCGGAAGAGACGGCCTAGGCGTCGATGTCGGTCCCCCTGGAGACCTTCTCCCACGAGGCGAGCTCGGCCCGCACCGAGTCCAGGTGTCCCACGAGAATGTCCACCGCGTCACCGCCGAGAGCCAGCCTCAGCGGGGTGTTCTCGGCCTCCAGGGCCATCCGGATCGCCTCCGCGGCCTTGGCGGGGTCCCCGGGCTGCGTACCGTCGCCGGTCCGCACCCGCTCCCTGGTGGCGCCGACCGTCTCCGCGTACGCCGGGTGCTCATCGGAGAAGTGGGCGGCGCCCTCGCCGAACAGATTGGTGCGGAACGCCCCGGGCTCCACGATCAGCACGGAGATCCCGAAGGGCGTCACCTCGTCGGCCAGGCCCTCGGACAATTGCTCCAGCGCCGCCTTCGTCGCGCTGTAGGCGGAGAACCCGGCGAAGGAGAGCTGTCCGCCGAAACTGCTGATGTTCACGATCGCCCCGCTCCCCCGTTCCCGCATCTGCGGCAGCAGCGCCCGGGTGAGCTGAGCCGGACCGAACACATGCAGCTCGAACAGGTCACGCAGCTCCCGGTCCGTGGTCTCCTCGAAGGCCCCGACCTGAGTGCGCCCCGCGTTGTTCACCAGGACGTCCACCCGGCCGTAGCGGGCCAGTACGTCGGCGGCCACGGAGTCGATCTCCTGACCGTCGGTGACATCCAGACCGACGGCCTCCAAGCGGTCCGGATAGGCGGCGATCAGCCCCGCCAGCCGCTCCGGCCGGCGGGCCGTGCCGATCACCGTGTGGCCGGCGGCGAGCGCGTCCTCGGCGATGGCCCGCCCCAGGCCGCTCGTCGCGCCCGTGACGAACCAGACCTCGCGCCTCCCCGTCATCGTCTCTCCGTCCTCCTCGTCCAGCAGGCCGGCGGCCACCCGGCGCGGGTCCCGCCGGCGGATGACCTCCATCGCCCGAACCCAGGCCGTGTCCAAGTCCTGCTGTGACAGCCATGCGTCATGGATGTCCATGGGCGTCATCTCCGTTGCCTCGCCGCGGTCACGGCGGAGTTGAACTTCACACGGGCCGCCGGGAGGCCGTCCGTCCGGGCCGCCCCCTCGCGGGACGTGCCGCGGGCGACCGCGAGGGCGCGGTGGCCCAGCCGTCGACGGCCCCCGGCACCGTGCCGTCGGACAGGTGGCCGGAATGTCAGGGTCGGGCCGGAGGGGCGGGACAGGACAGACGCCCGGGTGCCGCCGTCGGTGCCGCCGGGGAATGCGTCCTCGTCGCCCCGGGCCGCCCCGGACCGGGTCAGATCCTGGTCGTCCGCCGGTGCCGCGCGGGCGGAACAATCGTCTGCGCACGAGCCCGGAGTGTCCTGGCCCTCGGGGTGTGCTCGCGGCTCGCTCCTGGCTCAGGGCCTGTCGGTACGGGGCGCGGCGCGGGCCTCGGGTGAGTGGTCGTCACGGGTGCCCCGGGTCACATCCGCGTCGGCGGCGGCCGTCACCGACGCGGGACCGGCGCTCGTGGTCACCGTGGTCACCGTGGTCACCGTGGTCACGGCGCGGGCGGCCAACAGGCGCTTTGGTGTGCTCATCTCTTCTCCTGTCGGGTGCCGGTGGGCTGATCCGCCCGGGGAGGCCGCGTCCCTGGTGCCGACAGGATGGCCCGCACCGGGCGGCTCTGTCATGGGTTTCGCGTGGCATGTTCCTTGCGCCAGAGTGAACCCCGACGCACCCGCCGCGCGGGCGGGAAGGCGGTCAGCCCGAACGGGCCCGGCCAGTACGGCGCGTGCCCGTGCCACCCGCCCACGCCGGGCCAGGAAGGACGCGACGATGTCCCCGACGACCCCCTTGCCGCCCTCGTCCCCGCCGCTTCCCTCGGTTCTGTACTCCTCGGGCCACATCCCCGCGCGGGACCGCTTCGGTCACTGGCGCGAGCTGCTGAGCAGCACCCACGCGCCCATGGAGCTGCGCAGCGACCACTCCGACGACTTCCGGGCCCGGCAGCGGGTGATCAGGCTCGGGGAGGTGACGGTGTGGCCGGCCGCCTTTCCGTCCGTGGTCTTCCGCCGGCCCCAGAAGCTCATACGGCAGTCCGATCCGGAGACCTACCATCTGACCCTGATGCTGCGCGGCGGCGGAGTGGCCGAATGGCGCGACAAGACCCTGCGGGCGGGCCCCGGCACCTTCCACACCAGCGACTCCTCACGGCCGGTCGAGATCCGCTCCTTCGCGGAGCGGGACCGGATACTGATGATCGGGGTCGAGGTGCCCAAGGCCGTGCTGCCCCTGCCCCGGCGGCTCGCGGACCGCTCGGTGGGGCTGCCCATCCCGGACGACCGGGGCGTCGGGGATCTGCTGGCGCGCCTGCTGCGGCGGCTCGTGCGCAACCTTCCCGAGTACGGGCTCGCGGACGGACCGGGGCTCGGGGCGGTGATCGCCCACCTCGCGGCGACCGCGCTGGCCCAGGCGGTGGAGAACGACAGCGCGCTGCCGCAGCACACCCGCCGGGTCACGACCGCGCTGCGGATCAGGGCTTTCATCGAACAGAACCTGGGTGATCCGGGCCTCTCCCCCGCCGAGGTCGCCGCGGCGCACCACATCTCGACCAGTTACATGCACCGTGTGTTCCGGCACGAGGGTGTCACCGTGGGGGCCCTGATCCGGCGGCAGCGGCTGGAACGCGCCCGTGCCGACCTCGGCGACCCGCGCCGGGCCGGCGAACCCATCCAGGCGATCGCCGCTCGCTGGTGCCTCACGGCATCCGAGTTCAGCCGGAGCGTCCGGGCCACCCAGGGAATGACACCCGGCGAGTACCGCCGGCTGGCCCTGCGCGCCGAGTCCGGCGACCGACCGCACCCCGGCGAGGGACGGAGCCCGCACTGAGTCCCCGATCCTGACTGTATTTTCAGTCAGGATCGGGGGAGAGTCGCAACGGGAGCGGCCCGCCCGTCCCGCGCGAAGGCGCGGGGGGCGCGGGGGGCGCGAGGGGCGCGGATCAGCCCTGCCGCAGTGCGGAGAGTTCGGCGTCGACGGCTCCGAGCAGCAGGTCACGCGCGTGATGGAGCCTGACGCCTCCGCTGAGCCAGCGCATGCTCAACCCCTCCAGCAGGGCGGTCAGCCGCTCGGCCGACGAGGCGAGCGACGAGGCCGGCGCCATCGGCACGACCCGGCCCAGCAGGGCGGCGACCTCCTGCACCCAGTCCAGGGTGGCCCTGGCGAGATCCTCGCGCAGCACCTCGTCGAAGACGGCGCTCGCCCGCAGTTCGCCCCAGGCCGAGCTGTTCTCCCGTACCTCCGCGGTGTCCTGGAGCTCCAGCAGCAGGGTCCCCTCCAGCTCCTCCCGGGGGGTGAGGGGCGGATCGCCCGGGGCGCGGCCCGCCGTGTAGCGCTCGGCGCGGTCGCTGATGAACTCAAGGGTCTGCCGCAGCACGCCCGTGCGGTCCTTGAAGTGGTAGTAGATCAGCGCGGTGGAGACACCGGCCTCGGCCGCGAGTTCCTCCACGCGCAGCCCTCGGACCCCGCGCCGGGCGATCACCCGGGCGGCCGCTTCCAGGATCTGAGTGCTGCGAGACGCCATGATCGGCACTTTACCCGGGCGCCCGGCAGGCGGACCGACCCCCCGGACGACCCGGACGCCACGGGTTCCGGTCGGCGGGCCGAGCCGGACGGCTCACGACTCACGGCCCACGGCCCACGGCCCACGGCTCCAGGTTGACTGAATTTCCAGTCAGTGCCACAGTGTCGACACGGGAACGTACGGCTTACCCGGCATATCGGTTATTTCAGGGTGGAGCGCGCACCCTGATCGGAGGACCGCCGGCTCGCGCCGCGCCTCCCGTGCCCGCCCCGGCCGGATGTCCCGTCCCGCCGGCCCACGATCGGAGTCTCCCCGTGTTCAACCGTCCCACCGCTCGCCGGACCGCCCTCCGTGCCCTCACCGGACTCGGCGCCGCCGCTTTCGGCGCCGTGGCCTGCGGCCGCTCGGACAGTGGCACGCGCGCCACCGCGGTCGCGGACTCTCCCCGCCCGGCATCGGCGGGCGCGAAGCGCCGCCTCGGTGCCGAGTGGGAGAGCCACACCCGCACGTTCATGTCGTGGCCGGCCCTGACCTCGGTCTGGGAGGAGGACCTGCCCTATGTGCGCGAGGACATCGCGCGGATCGCGCGGGCCGTCGGCGAGTACGAGGCGGTCGTCATGATGGCCCGGCCCGCCCAGGTGAAGGCTGCCCAACGGGCGTGCGGCTCACAGGTCGAGGTCATTCCGCTGGCCGTGGACGATCTCTGGGCCCGTGACACGGTCCCCGTCTTCGTCGAGGAGGCCGGCGAGGTGATCGGTGTCGACTTCAACTTCAACGGCTGGGGCGACAAGCAGGAGCACACCAACGACGCCCGGGTCGGCCGCGAGGTGCTGGAGCGGTACGGGATCACCCGGGACCGGGCCCCGCTGGTCTCCGAGGGCGGCTCCTTCGAACCGGACGGCGAGGGCACCCTGCTCATCACCGAGAGCTCCATCGTCAATGTCAACCGCAACCCGGGCAGAAGCCGGGACGCCATCGAGGCCGAGCTGAAGCGGACACTCGGCGTCGAGAAGGTGGTCTGGCTGGCGGGCGTGCGCGGCGAGGACATCACGGACGCCCATGTGGACAGCCTGGTGCGCTTCACCGAGCCCGGAGTGGTCCTGCTCGACCGCGCGCACCCCGGCACCCCGCCCGACTCCTGGTCGCGCTCGGCCGACCAGGCGGAGTCGGTCCTGTCGCGGGCGACGGACGCCCG
Source organism: Streptomyces sp. NPDC001889 (assembly GCF_053594535.1). NCBI lineage: Bacteria > Bacillati > Actinomycetota > Actinomycetes > Kitasatosporales > Streptomycetaceae > Streptomyces > Streptomyces sp. NPDC001889. The sequence continues at coordinate 117,367 of NZ_JBSFER010000028.1, read as the reverse complement.
GGGCAGGCGCTTCGAGATCATCGATCTCCCCCAGCCCGATCTGAGGAGGATCACGGGTGAGGGAGAGGACTTCCTGGCGAGCTACGCCAACTTCTACATCGCCAACGACGCGGTGTTCATGCCCCGGTTCGGCGACCGCAAGGCCGATGACCGCGCCCGCTCCCTCCTGGGGGAGCACTTCCCCGACCGGGACATCGTGCCGGTGGTGATCGACACGGTCGCCTCGGGCGGCGGCGGCATCCACTGCGCCACCCACGACCAGCCGGGCCGCCCCGCCGCGTGACACCGACGGCCAAACCGGGGCCGTACCGGGGCCGTACGGGGCTCCGCGCCCGCTTCGGCGCGGGCCCCGTGCCGTACGGCGGGTGAGGTGGCCCCGGCCCGCCGCCCCACGGCGCTCCCGCCCACTGGTACGGGCCCCGTCCGCGCCGCCCCCTGCCACTCCCCGTCAGCCGGCGGGGGCGGTCCTCCGCGGGTGGATGACAACGGGCAGCTCGGCGTGGCCGTGGGAGATGAAGCTCGGCTTGGGGCGCAGCCGGTCCGGCGGCACGGCGAGGGCGAGATCCGGGAAGCGCTCGAAGAGCGCGCGCAGGGCGATCTCGCCTTCGAGACGGCCGAGGGCGGCTCCGAGGCAGAGGTGCGCACCGTGGCCGAAGGAGAAGTGGGTCTTGTCGCTCCGGGTCGTGTCGAAGTCGTCGGCGGTGGGGCCGTGCAGGTCCGGATGACGGTTGGCTGCGGCGTAGGAGGGCAGGATGGCCTCGCCCCGCCGGATGGTCACCCCGTGTTCGGGGAGGGGGATGTCCGCCGCGGCGAAGCGCATCGGCAGATGCGCGAGCGGGGCTTCGAGACGGAGTGACTCCTCGACGACGTCCTTCCACTCCACGCGTCCCGCACGGACATGGGCGAGCTGCGCGGGGTCGCCGAGGAGCGCGGCGATGGCGTGGTCCAGAAGATTGACGGTGGTTTCGAAGCCGGCGTTGACCACCAGCAGCAGGGTGTCCCTGAGTTCGGCCTCCGTCAGGGGCTCTCCGTCGCCTTCCGTGTCCCTGGCCGCGATGAGCGCCGAGGTGAGGTCGGGCCCGGGCTCGGCCCGCTTGGCGGCGATGAGGTCGGTGAGGAGCCCGTGGAGATCGCGGACCGCCGCGGTCGTCTCCTCGGGGCTGTGGCTGGTGGAGAAGACCACGTCGACGGTGCGGCGGAACCGGGGCCGGACGGGTCCGGGGAGGCCGGCGAGATGGCTGATGACCCGGATGGGGAGCGGGTAGGCGAAGTGTTCCCGCAGATCGACCGGCTCACCGGGCGGGGTTGCGGCGAGGTCGTCCAGCAGCTCCTCCACGAGCTGCTCGATCACCGGTGTCAGCGCGTTGATCCGGCGGGCGGCGAAGGCCGGTCCGATGGTGCGGCGCAGCCGTCGGTGCTCCTCGCCGTAGGCGGTGAACATGTTCTCCACCGCGACCCAGAGGGCGAGCGGCCAGATCCCGGCGATCTCCCCGGGGAAGGCGGGCCAGTGCCGCCGGGCGTCCTTGGAGACCCGGGGGTCCAGGAGCAGCCGGCGCAGCAGTGCCGGGTCGGTGACCGACCACGCCTCCACGCCGAGGGCGTCGACCCGGGTGAGGGGGCCCCGGGCACGGAGGGCGGCGTCCTCGCCATGGCGGTCGCTGCCGTGGGGATCGAGCACGAATGCGGCTTCTCGGGTCACGAGGTCTCCTCGGGGCAGGGCGCGGGGGAGCTGCGGGCCTGGGGACCCCATGCGGTTCCGGGCCGTTCCGTGGAAGCCCCCGGGGTCCGCCGCCCGCTCCATCCAGTACGGGAAATTCCGGCCGCTGTCCATGGCACCACACCTCCCGGCACAGGCCGGGCACGGCGGTTCACCGCCGGCGGACCGGAGCGGGGAGTCTCGGCGGGCCGGCGGCGCACCTGGGGGCCCGTGTGCGGTACGCCCGTGTGCCCGGCGGGGAGCCACCGGCCTCGGGCCGCGCACGCCCGTCGCGGATCGCGCGGAAGGGGACGGCGCGGCAGGGGCCGCAGCGCCCGATCGTACGGTGCGCCGAGGGAGGCGGCGGGCCGTCCGGATTCCCTGCGGTCCACCCCGCCCGCCGCCCTGCCCGCCGGAGTTCCCGGCCGGCGGGAGCGGACCGCCTCGCGGACGGACCCGGCTCGTCGGCCGCGCGGACGCCCCCGGCGGGGGCACTGCGACCGCACGAACGGGCAGCCGGGCATGAACCGGCGCGGCACCAAGAGCCACTGCGCGCGGCCGGGCGGCGGGCGGGGGCTGAGGGGCGAGCGGAAGGAGGGGTCCGTATGAGCGCGCCGGCTGACGGCGAACGGGGCGGCCGGCTCTCCGGCGACGACGGCGGGGATCACGACGTCGCCTCTCTCCGCGGCCGGGTGGCCGCCGTGTGGGAGCGGCTGCTGCCGTACACCACCGCCGGCCCGCGAGCCCGCCGCACAGCACACGGCGCGGGTGCTCGTTCGCATGCGCGGCGGCCCGCGACTCCCGCACGCGCGCCGTGCAGGGCTGCGGGCGCGCGGCGGAAGGAGACATCGTGCTCACGGATCGTCACGAGGTCCGGCACGGGCATAGCGGCAGGGATGTGCGGATGCGGCCTTCCTGGTATCAATCTTCCCCGGGCCCCCCGGTCCCCCCGGTCCCCCCGGGCCCCCCGGTCCCCGCGGTCCCCGCAGCGTCCGATGGTGCCGCGTGCGGACATCCGCGCTGCCCCTTGGGGCAGTCCGATGGCAGGGGGCGCGCTGGTGACGGCACCGCCGCGCGATCCCGCCACCGGGCACTTCCCCGCCCGGATGACCGCCAACGGTGCCGGCGGCCTTCACCGTCCGCGCCCTGCCGGGCCCTCGGGGATCATCCCGGGCTCGCGGGGGGGGGTTCCTGGTGATCGCGTCCCTCCCGGCCGGAGAAGGACGCCGCCGTCACTGCGCGCGGACCGGGCAGATCCTCATCCACCGCCCGTTCCCCGCCCGGCGGTCCGCATCTCGCGGGACGGCCGGTCAGACGGCCGCCAGAGCCCCGTCCCCCGGTTCTACTGCTGGAAGTCCGCGTGCAGGGCGATGTCGCGGGAGAAGCGCGGGGTGATTCCGGTTCCGCCGCCGTTGAGCAGGAGACCGCCCTTGGCCGTGTGCCGACCGGAGGCGAGGAGGTCGGCGTCACCGTCGCGGTCCATGTCCAGGAGCCGGACGGCGTGGCCGAGGTTGTCGGCGTACTCGGGGTCTCCGGGGACGCTGACACTGGCGCGGGTGAACCACCGGGAGCGGATTCCGGAGAGCCCGTTCTTCCCGCTGTGCACCACATGCACGCCACCCGCCCACTGGACACCGTTGACCTTCGCCCCGGACGTGCCCACGGCGAGGTCGGGGTAGCCGTCGCGGTTGACGTCTCCGGCGGAGATCGAGGCCCCGAATCCCGCGGAGGGCCGTCCGGCGATTCCCGGGCCGTCCGCCGTGATCCGGTAGGTGGAGGTCGGTCCGTTGGTTCCGCCGCGCCGGACCGCCACAGCGCCGACATCGCTCTTGTACTCGATGTCGGTGACCGCGAGGTCGCCGTGGCCGTCCCGGTCGAAGTCCGCGATGACTCCGCTGTTCCAGGGTGCCCATTCCGGGGAGAATTCCCCGTGGATCAAGGGCTGCTTCTCCGGTTTGATGGTGCTGCCGCCGCGCAGGAACCAGGTGCTGGGAGTGAGGACGTCGCTGTCCGTGATGCCGGAGCCGAGGGCGTAGAGGTCGGTGGCCCGGTCCTTGGTGACCTTCCCGGCGACCAGGCTCCCGATGCTGTGCATGTTGTCGTGGTTCGGGCTGTGCCGGGTGACCTTCCCGGTGCCCGGGCCCTCGGGGGTGAAGCCGCCCCGCTGGATGTGGACGCTGTGCTGGTCGGTGACGGCCAGGTCGGGTCTGCCGTCGCCGTCGAAGTCCCCGGCGGCGAGGCTGCCGCCGAAGTAGGAGCTGGGCGGGGACGGCCTGTAGGGCAGTTCGGTCGCCGTGGTGCCGAGTCCGGAGCGGGAGCCCCACATGATGAGGATCACGCCCCGCACCGTGGGGGGCCCTTCCAGGGAGACGCCCTCGGACGGGTCGCTGACGGCGACGTCGGCGTATCCGTCGCTGTTGAAGTCCGCGGTCGCGAGACCGGTGCCGAACTGGTCGAACTCGCCCACCTCGCCGGGGATGCCCGGGCTGTTCTGGTCAAACGTGGCCGTCTCGCGGCCGGGGCCGTTGGCGGTCCCGTGGGTGACGGTGACCGTCCCCCGGACATGGTCCTGGGAGCGGAGGGTGCCGCCGGTGATGTAGTCCCGGAATCCGTCGCCGTTGACATCGTCGGTGACCCCGGCGGGTCCGGGCCGCTGCCCGGGTGCGGCGGGTGCGGCGGGTGCGGCGTTGGCGGTTTCCGCGGTGAGACCGAGGAGCCCGCCGGTGAGGGCGGCGGCGGTGGCCGTCGCGATGAGGAGCCGGGCGTTCTGGCGTCGGGGCATACGGGACCTCCTGCGAAGTGCGGCGCCGTCGCGGTGCCGCGCCGGCCGGGGCCCACCGGACGGCTGCCACCGTGACCGGAGGGGACACCGAGGAGACTCACCGAGGTGATCAAGGGTTGTACGCGATGAGGGCGGCACCCGGGATCATGCCTCCGCCACACCCGGTCCGCGACCGACGCCCCGGCCGCCCTCCTCATCCAGCCGCAACCGGCACGGGGATGTCCGGTCCCCCGGTTGGCCCCTGCCGCAGCCGCGCGCACTGAGCACGCGGAGCACGCTGGCGCTGCCGCCCGCCGTGGGGAGTGCCGTCAGGCCGGGCCGTCAGGCCGGGATGACATCTACTCGGCCCTGCTGATGCCCATCGCCTGTTCCACCATCTCGTCGCTGAGACTCGGGGTCGCCAGTGGAGGATCTCCGGGGCGCCGGCGAAGACCGTTGAGGAGGATTTCGAGGTAGCGCCGCCAGGTGTCCGGCTGCTGGCCGCTGGTGAACTGGGCGGCGGCGTGGACCATGTGCTGGATGACGGGGATGTCGGCGGGAGTCACCTCGGGACGGAGATCCCCGCTCTCCCGGGCCCGGCGGATCAGGGCCTGGAGCAGGGGCAGCATGCCGTCGCGCGCCGAGTCGATGGGGGCGGAGGTGTGCGCGCCCAGCATGAGCACTTCGTACAGGCCACGGTTCTCGGCGAGGTCGGCCGCCATCTCCACCAGGAAGTCGACGAGACCCTGCCAGGCGTCGGGGTGGGCGAGGGCCCTGTCGGCCGCCTCCTGGCGTATCCGGAGGTCCTGGGCGAACAGGGCCTGGATCAGGGCTTCCTTGGTGGGGAAGCGGCGATAGACGGTCCCGACGCCGACTCCCGCGTGGCGGGCCACGCCGTCGAGCGTGACGCCCAGCCCCTGCTGGCCGAAGACCTCGCGTGCCGCGTGGAGGATGCGCTCGCGGTTGAGGGCGGCGTCTCGGCGCAGGGGGCGACCGCCCTCCATCGGATCGCTCTGCCGGGAACTCTCCGTCATGCGGCACAGGATAGTCCCGTTGATCCCGGCCGGTCCCCGACGCCCCCCGCTGTGACGAGATCCCGGACCGGTGCGGCGGAGTGCTCCCCGGGCGACACCCCTTCAACGCCGCGCCTCCGGAGCGGAGTTGCTGGCACTCCGGACCCGGCGGTGCTACGGTCAATAACTGGAGATACCTTCTCCACTTACTGAAGGGGCTGCTATGGCTGCCGCGCATCGCGGGTTAGGCATGATCGCCGGGATCACACTTCTCGGCCTGGGCGTGACGGCCTGCTCGTCCGCCGGACCCGTGACATCCACCGAGACCCTGGAGATCGCGGCCGTGACCAGGACGGCCGACTGCCCGAAGTCCCCCGCCCCCGGCGGGCCACCCGGAGGCAGCGTTCCGATCGCGAAGACGGTGAAGCCGACCAGTACGCAATCCAGCACGGTCATCGTTCCGGACGGACCACAGATCCGCTGCGGGAAAGAGCAGGTGACCATGCGTCAGAACATTGTGTACGCGTCACCCGTCGTCGGCGGCGTGCGGCACGACCTGCGGCTGGATCTGCAGATCCCGCGGACGAAGGGCCCGAAGCCCCTGGTGGTCTACATCACCGGCGGCGGGTTCCAGATGGCGGACAAGACGAACAACCTCAACCAGCGCACCTACGTGGCCGAACAGGGTTACGCCGTGGCCAGTATCGAGTACCGCACCACCAGGACCGGCTCCACCTACCGGGACGGCGTCGCGGATGTGAAGTCGGCGATCCGCTATCTGCGCGCCCACGCGGACGAGCTGGGAATCGACACCGGCAGGGTGGCGGTCTGGGGCCAGTCGGCCGGCGGCTATCTGGCGGCCATGACCGGCGCGACCAACGGCAGGGAGCAGTTCGAGCAGGGCGACAACCTCGACCGGAGCAGCGACGTCCAGGCCGTTGTCGACCAGTTCGGCACCCATGACCTCGCCAGGACCGCCGACGACTTCGACGCGGAGACCAGGGCCCTGTACATGGCGCCCAACAGCTCCATCAACGCCTACGTCTTCGGGCCGAACTCGAACAGGACGGTTCTGACGGACCGCGCCGCGAACCGGGCGGCCAACCCCGCCACCTACCTCAGCCGGTCGTCGGCACCCTTCGTTCTGCTTCACGGCGACAGCGACCGCATCATCTCGCCCAGTCAGTCACTGATCCTTCTCGACGCCCTCAAGGCGAAGCGGGTGCCGGGCACGCGCTATGTCATCAAGGGAGCCGACCATGGCGACCTGGCCTTCCTCGGTGATCCCGAGGCCGGAAAGAAGTGGACCACCCAGAAGGTGATGGGCACGATCACCCGATTCCTGGACAGGGAACTCCGGAACCGACGGTGAACCACCGGTTCCCGGCACGCGGTGCGCGGGGCAGGGGGCGGGGGGCGGGGGGCGAAGCTGCCCCCGGAGCCCCGGCGAGGCGGCGGCGGACCGGGGCATGCGCCATGCGCCACCCGGCGCCCGCCCGCGAGGAGTGGTCCCCAACAACAACGGAAAGGCGGTACCGGATTTCTCCGATACCGCCTGCGACCTGCGAAAACGCTGGTCGGGACGACAGGATTTGAACCTGCGACCCCTTGACCCCCAGTCAAGTGCGCTACCAAGCTGCGCCACGTCCCGTTACCCGTTTGACCTGGGGTTTCCCCTGGCTGAACGCGCATGAGAACAATACCGCACTCGGACCGGTGGTCACGAACCGCTCGGCGGGCGGGTCCGGGGGCGGGGAGGTGGGGATGCGGGCGGGGCGGGCGGGATGGTTCAGGGGGTGCCCGGAGGGTGGGACAGCTCGGGGTGGGCGTCGAGGAGGCGGCGGGGGGCCGCCTGGCGCCAGGAGTCGAGGAGGATGGCACGCAGCTCGGCCTCGCCTTCGAGGGCCGCGAGGCGGACCCGGAGCCAGGCGTAGGAGTCGTCGTGGCCCTCACGGAGGAAGAATTTATCGGGCTCGGTGGCGATCAGCTCGGCCCGGTCCTCCTTCGGGCACTTCACCCCCATCACCGAGTCGTCGTCGTCCAGAGAGGCGAAGATCCGACCGCCGCTCTCCAGCCGGAAGGTGGGCATCCCCCAGGCGGGCTTCTCCCGCGCCCCGGGGAGGGAGAGGGCGACCCTGCGCACATCGTCCGCGGTGACCATGGGACGACGGTACGCCGCCGCACCGGCCGGCGCCCCCCGCCGGGAGTGGCGACCCGGGCCGGAAAGCGCTTCCCCCTCGCTCACCCACCGGTCGGTGCCGCCCCGAGCAGCCGGCGGACACGGACGGTGGCCTCCCGGAACTCCGGGCGGGCCACCGTCGCGGTGTAGTCGCGCTCGGCGGGCAGCGCCACCTCGGTGATCTCGGTGACCGTGCCGGGCCGGGGGCTCATCACCACCACCCGGCCGGCCAGCGCGCACGCCTCGGAGATGGAGTGGGTGACCAGCAGCACGGTGGTGCCGGTCTCCCGCCAGATCCGGTTCAGCTCGGTGTTCAGCTGCTCGCGGGTGAGCGCGTCGAGCGCCCCGAAGGGCTCGTCCATCAGCAGGACCGGGGGCCGGTGCAGCAGCGCCCGGCACAGGGCGACCCGCTGCCGCATCCCGCCGGACAGCTCGTGCGGATAGGCGTCCTCGAAGCCGTCGAGGCCGGTCATGGCGATCAGCTCCTCGGCGCGCCCCCGGGCCGTGGCGGCGGGCATCCTCCGCATCTCGGCCTGGAGCAGGATGTTCCGCCGGACCGAGCGCCACTCCAGGAGGGCGGCGCGCTGGAAGACGTAGCCGATGTCGCGGCGCGGGCCGGTCACCCGTTCACCGCCCAGCCGCACCTCCCCCTCGGTCGGGGCGAGCAGGCCCGCGACCAGTTTGAGGAGCGTGGACTTGCCGCAGCCCGAGGGGCCGACGATGGCGACGAACTCCCCCGCCGCCACATCGAGGCTCACCCCGCTGACCGCGGTGACCTCCCGCCTCCGGGTGCGGAACCGGACGGTGACCCCGCCGAGGCCCACGGCCGCCGGCGTCCGGCCCGCGCTCGCGCCGCCCATCGCCGTGGTCATCCCTTCGGGGCGGTGGCGCTGTCCCAGTACTCCGCCACCGGCCGGGGTTCCCCGACGAGCCCGGCCTCGGCGAGGACGTCGATGGTCCGCTGCCAGTCGGCCTCCGTGTTGACGCCGGGGGCCTTTCCGCGAGTGGAGGGGGTGTGCAGCAGGGTCAGGGTCGTACGGAACTGCTCCGCGAGCACCTCCTCGGGCGGTAACTGCTCGCTCGCCCCCTTCATCGCGGCGACCGCCGGGCCGGGCGCCTTCCCGGCCTCGGCGAACGACTCGCTGACCGCCGCCGCCATCCGCCGGGCCACCTCCCGGTGACCGCTGAGATAGCGCTCTCCCGCGATCAGCCCATTGGAGTAGAAGTTCAGCCCGTGCTCGGAGAAGCGCAGATGGCCGACCTTCTTGCCGGCCTTGTGCTGCATGGTGGGGCCCTGGTCGCTGGCGTAGCCGAGGAGCCCGTCGACCCGGCCGGAGATCACCGCCGCGATCTTGCCCGCCGGGTCGGTGTTCTGGACCGTGACATCGGACTCGCTGAGGTTGTTCTTGCGCAGAAAGACCGGGAAGGTCCTGGCCAGCGCGTCCCCCGCCGTGCCCGCGATCGTTCTGCCCTTGAGGTCGGCGGGCGAGGTGATGTTCTTCGAGGCGAAGAACTGCACGGACGACGGTGTGGTCTGGAGGAAGACCCCGAGACTCCTGGCCCGCACTCCGGAGTCCGCACCGGAGAGCAGCGCGGGGGTGTCGGCCCAGCCGAAGTCGCTCTGCCCGGCGCCGGTGGCCTGGACGGTCTTCTGGGAGCCCTGACCGGCCCGGATGGTGAGATCGATACCGTGCTTCTCGAAGATCTTCCGCTGCTTGCCGTAGTAGAACGGCGCGTGTTCGCCGTACGGATACCAGTTGAGGGTCAGCGTGACCCTGTCCAGCCCTCCGCCCGGCCCGGTGGCCGTGGTCCGGTCCGCGCCGTCGCCGTCGCCGCCGCAGGCCGTGGCGGTGACGGCGACCAGGAGGAGCGGGAGGAGAAGACCGGGAGAACGTCTGCGCGCGGTCATGGCGGGTCCTTCTCGTCGGCGCGGGCCGGCCGCACGCGCGGTGGGTGCGGCTGGGGGGGGTACGGGTACGGGGGCGGGGGCGCTTCAGTGGGCGGTGGTGGCACTCGCGTCCCGGCGGCCGGCGTGCCACGGGAGGAGCAGCCGCTCGGCGATCTCGACGAGGACGAAGAGGACCACGCCGATCAGGGACATCACGATCAGCCCCGCGAAGAGCATCGGGGTGTCGAGATTGCCGTTGGCCTGGAGGATGACGTAGCCGAGCCCTTCGTTGGCACCGACGAACTCACCGACGACGGCTCCGGTGACGGCGAGGGTGACGGCGACCTTGAGCCCGGAGAAGAGATACGGCAGGGCGGCCGGGAAGCGGATCTTGGCGAAGGTCTGCCAGGGGCTCGCGCCCATGGTCGCGGAGAGCTGGAGCAGCTCGGGGTCGAGCGCCTTCAGCCCGGTCACCATCGAGATGACCACGGGGAAGAAGGCGATCAGTACGGCGATCAGGATCTTCGGGGCGATGCCGAAGCCGAGCCAGACGACGAAGAGCGGTGCCACGGCGATCTTGGGAACGACCTGGGCGAGGAGCAGGATCGGGTAGAGGGTTCTCTCGACGGCCGAGGAGTAGACCATGATCACCGCGGCGGCCACGCCGACGGCGGCGGCGATGGCGAAGCCGAGGAGGGTCTCGTAGGCCGTCACCCAGGCGTGCCGCGCGATGTAGTCGGCCTTGCCGGTCAGTACGTCGAGGGTGGCGGACGGCGAGGGTACGAGATAGGGCTCGACCAGTCCGGCGGCGGCGGTCACCCACCACAGGACGAGGCAGACCAGCAGCAGGGCCGCGGGGCGCCAGCTCTTCTCGGCGGCCCGGATGAGCCGCTCCCCCGCTCCCGGCCCCTTCCGCCGGGCGACTCCGGAGGCCGTCAGGGGGGTCGTCTTGAGGGCGCTCTGGCTCACGGTCGGCTCCTCCGGTCTCCGGAGTGGTCACGGCGTCGGCTACGAGCGTTCGGGGGGTGCCCGTCCGGGCGGGGAACACCCCGAGAAAGCGCTTTCTGACGGGGTGTCGCCACGCTAGTGACTGTTCTGACACACGGTCAAGAGGTCGTTCCGAAGTTTCGGCCGGACGCTGTGGAGGCGGGGGGCGGACCGGGGGCGGACCGGGCCCCGCGCCGACGCGCACTCGTACCGCGCGGGGAGTCGGTGACCGCGCCGCCGGAGGCGGTCGTGGCGGTGGCGGTGAGCCTCCGGGAAGTGACCACAGGTCGGGGGCCCGGAGACCGGAGGTCGGGGGCCACCAGGGCCTGGGACCTGGGACCTGGGGGCCGACGGCTGAGAGCCGGGGCCCGGCGCCGACGGCTGGGGGCCGGGGCCACCCATGCTCTGCCCGGCGGCCCCGCGCCGGGCAGGGCAGCCGGGCACGACCGACGCCCCGGGAGGGGCCCGGGGGGCGGGCCCGTCCGGGAGGCGGGAGCGGCTCACCCTCCGGTCCGATCCGGCCCGATCCGGTCCGGGCGCGAAGGCCGGAGGCCGGAGCCGAGGCCCGGAGCGGCCCCCGCTTCCGCCCGGACCGGCTCACCGGCGGGCCGGCGGTGGCCTCCGGGTGCCTTCCCGGGCGCGGCCGGCTCGCCCCGGGGGCCCGGGGGTGGGCCGCGTACGACTTCCCCCGCGAGGACTCAGCGGCACCACCACTCCGGACAGCCCACCGGCTCCCCCACACCCCGAACGTGGCTGTAATTGACCGGCGACTGCGGGTGAGGACACATGGCCGGAGCGGGACACCCGTGGGAGCCCTGGCGTCACATCCGCCCCCGAAGGCATGGACGGGACGAAGGGCAAGGCACAGGTTCCCGACATCCCGGGAGCGGGCGCCGGCGGAGGCGAGGGGGTGGTGCGGGAGCTTTTTGGGGATGCTCTGGAGCACCGGGCGTGAAAACAGCTCGCGGTGAACTGCCCGCACGCCCCGGAACATGACGGGAGGACCCCCGGCACTCCCCGGCACTCCACCCGGTATCGGGGCAAAGCTCTGGCCCTGTCCCTCGGAAGGGCAGGGGCGCGGGGCCGAAGACACGCCCGTGCGCACGCCGTTCACCACCGGCCCTGTCCCGCACGCCGACCACTGCCCCTGTGCGCTGGTACGGCTGATTCTGTACTCCGGACGCGCCGCTCGGCTGAGTCCGCTTCCGGCCAGGTCTATGCCGTATCGGTTCTTCACCTAGTGCCGGATGTCCCACCTGTGTACGCCTGAGACGGCTTGTTGTCGCCCGATGTCCATCCGGCGGAAATCCCATGGCCGTTGGCATGTGGCACACAGTTGCCCGGAGGGAATGCCGTACGGCAGAACCCGAGGTGGTCCGGCCTCGCGGTACGGGGGACCACTGTCGACGCACCACCTGCTCGAACAATCGCCCGAGCAGGCGTATCACAGAGGAAGGCTCGCGATGGACGGGTACTTCACCAACCGGCGCCACCAGCAGCTGCGCGGCCGTGTAAGGGACTTCGCCGAAAGGGAGGTGCGACCGATGATCCCCGCCATGGAGGCATCGAGATCCGCGCACCGCGAGCTGTCCCGGCTGATAGCCCGACAGGGCTGGCTCGGTGCGACGATCAGTCGCGATCACGGGGGTATGGGGGCGGGGCATCTCGCCAAGACGATCATCATTGAGGAACTGTCCAGGGTCAGCGGGGCCATGGGCGCCATGGTTCAGGCGTCCCAGTTGGGCGCCGCCAAGATCGTCCACTTCGGCAGTGAGGAGCAGAAGAAGACCTGGCTGCCGCTGATCGCGGCCGGCGGCTGCCTGCCGACCATCGCCGTGACCGAGCCCGAGTCCGGCGGCCATGTGCTGGGCATGGCCGCCACCGCCGTCCGGGACGGCGACGAGTACGTCCTCAACGGGCGGAAGGTGTACGTCGGCAACAGCCACGTCGGCGACCTGCATGGCGTGGTGGTCCGCACCGGACCCGGCTCCGGAGGGCTGACGGCGTTCCTGGTCGAGTCCGACCGGCCCGGCTTCAGCACCGGGGAGCAGCTTCCCGCCATGGGGCTGCACGGCTTCAGCTTCGGCGAGCTGTACTTCCGCGACTGCCGGGTCCCGGCGTCCAACCGGCTCGGCGCGGAGGGCGACGGCCTTGCCGTGGCGTACTCCTCCAGCGTGCTGTACGGGCGGGCCAATCTCACCGCCGTGTCGCTCGGCATCCACCAGGCGATCCTGGACGAGACGACCCGCTTCTGCGCCCAGCGGCACCGCTACGGCAAGCCGCTGCACGATCTGCCCTCGATCAAGCTGAAGCTGGGGAAGCTCCAGTCACGTCTGATGACCGCGCGGCTGGCCGCGTACCACGCCGTCCATCTGCTCGATCAGGGCCTGCCCTGTGACGCGGAGCTGATGAACGCCAAACTGATCAATGTGGAGTCGGCGATCGACTCCGCGCGCAGCGCCATGGAGATCCACGCGGCGGCCGGGCTCTTCACCGACCGGCCCATCGAGCGCTATCTGCGCGACGCGCTGCACATGTTCGCCCCCGCGGGCACCTCCGACATTCAGCTGCTGCGCCTCGCGGAGGTGGCTCTCGGTACGGCGAAGGGAGAATGGTCGCAGCGGCTGTCCGAGGCCGTGCGGCTGGAGCCGGCGCTCTGACGGGACGGGCGCGGACGGCCGCAGGGCACCGGCCGCGCCCGCATACGCGGAAGACATCCCGGGGAGCACCCGGACCCGGGCGGCGCCAGGCGACCGCCCCGACAGGCTCCGACGGCCGAGCCTCGCTCTCGTCCTCGCTCTCGTCCTCGTCCTCGTCCTCGTCCTCGTCCTCGTCCTCAGATGGTCCCGTCCTCACGCCGGTGGATCTGTTCGATCAGCTCGGCCGCCAGGGACTTGATGGTCTCCAGACCCGCGCGCCCCCAGGGCCTCGGTTCGGTGTCCACGACACAGATCGTGCCCAGCGCGATACCGGTGCGGTCGATCAGCGGGGCGCCGAGATAGGAGCGGATGCCGATCTCGTCCACGACGGGGTTCCCGGCGAACCTCGGGTAGTCGCAGACGTCCTCCAGCACCAGCGCCTTCCGCCGGACCACCACATGGGGACAGTAGCCGTGGTCCCGGGCCATGAAACGGCTGACCTCGCCGCCCGCCGCGGCAGCCGCCGACAGGTCGCCGCCGTTGTGCGCGCCGGACGGTGTGTGCAGCCCGGCGAAGTACTGCCGGTTCTCGTCAATGAAGTTGACCATGGAGTAGGGCGCTCCGGTCACCTCGGCGAGATGGTCCGCGAACTGGTCGAAGGCGGGGTCGGGACGGTCCCCGAAGCCGAGCTGCCGCAGCCGGCGCACCCGTACCGGCGCCTCCCGGTCGATGGGGGTCAGCAGCAGATGACCGGTGGGGTGGTATGTCATGACGGTGCTCCATAGCTCGGTGCCGGGGCCGGCGCCGCGGGGGTGGTGAGAAGGTGCCGCACAAGGGTGACCAGGGTCCCGATCCCTGAGCTGGCGATCCGGGCGTCACACATCACGACCGGCACCTGGGGCCGCAGATCGAGTGCGCTGCGCACCTCGTCGGCGTCGTAGCGGTAGGCACCGTCGAACTCGTTGACGGCGACGACGAAGCCGATGCCGCGCCCTTCGAAGAAGTCCACGGCGGAGAAGGAGTCCTGGAGCCGGCGGGTGTCGGCGAGGACGACCGCGCCGAGGGCGCCGTCCGACAGTTCGTCCCACATGAACCAGAACCGCTGCTGGCCGGGTGTTCCGAAGAGATAGAGCACATGGCGGTCGTCGAGGGTGATCCGGCCGAAGTCCATGGCGACGGTGGTCGTGGTCTTGGACTCCACCCCGTACAGATGGTCGGTCGCCATGCTGACCTGGGACAGCAGCTCCTCCGTGCTGAGCGGTTCGATCTCGCTGACCGCGCCGACGAAGGTGGTCTTGCCGACGCCGAAGCCCCCGGCGACCAGAATCTTCAGCGCGGTGGGGAAACCGGCTCCGGCAGGCGCGGGGCCGCCGGCCCCGATGCGCTGGTGGTGCGGACGCCCCGGGTCGGGGGTGAGGAGATCCGGTCGGTCGGCGTGGGCGGGGCGACGGTCGGCCTGAGAACTGCCGAGGTCGGAGCCGTCGCCTTCAGAGCCGTCGTCGTAGGCCATCGAGCACTGCCTCCAGCAGGGAACGGTCGGTCGGGGTGTGGTGGCAGCGGGGCGCCCGCGCGGTGATCGCGCCGCAGTCCACCAGGTCGGAGAGGAGGACTTTGGTGACCACCGCGGGCAGCCCCAGATGGGCGGAGATCTCGGCGACCGAGATCGGGCCGCCGCAGAGGCCGAGCGCCAGGGCGTGGTCGGGGCCGAGGCCCTCGCCGGGGACGGCCCCGGTGGCCATCACCAGCGAGAGCAGGTCCAGTGCCGCCGTGGGGCGGGTACGGCCGCCGCTCACCGTGTACGGCCGTACCAGCCGGCCGGCCTCGTCGTCGAGCAGCGGCCGGTCCTGCGGGGTGGGCACCGTCAGCGGCCCGCAATGCTCGGCGCCCCGGTCGACTGTCTGGCCGGAGTGGTGAGATACGGCCGGACGCTCTTGACCAGCATCGCCATCTCATAGCCGAGTACGGCCGCGTCGGCCTCGCGGTCGGCGAGTACGGCCAGACAGGTGCCGGAGCCCGCGGTGGAGACGAACAGCAGGGTGGAGTCGAGCTCCACCACCACCTGGCGGACCACCCCGCTGTCCCCGAAGCGCGCTCCGGCGCTGCGGCCGAGGGAGTAGAGCCCGGAGGCCAGCGCCGCGAGGTGATCGGCGCTGTCGGAGTCCAGGCCGTGCACGGACTTCACCAGACCGTCGGAGGAGAGCAGGACCGCGTTGCGGGTGTAGGGCACGCGCTGGACCAGACCGCTGAGCAGCCAGTCGAGGTCCGATGGCTGGCCGTTCGGCGCATCACTCGCCATGGTGGATCTACTCCTTGGAGGTATGGTCGTAACACTGGGGTTCGGGGTGGTGCGGCGCAGGGGCGGCCGACGGGGCCGGCGGGGGCTGTTCCTCCGCGCGTTCGATGCCTCGCTGGAAGGCCGCCATCAGGCCCGGGTCGTGCACCACGTGGTCCTCGGCACCGCGCTGCGGCGGGCCGGTCCTGAGCTGAGGCGCGATGTGCTGCTGGCTGCGGCGTCTGGGCAGTGGGGGGCGGCCCTGGCTGCCCTGCACGGCGCCGATGGGCACGACCGGGAGGCTCGGCCGCGCGGCGGCGGGCTGTCCGTCGCCACGGGGCCGGTGATGGGCACCGGGGCGGGCCGCGGCCGGGTTGGGGCGGTCGATGTGCTCGGCGCGCACGGGGAGAGGGGCGAGGGTGCGGGGGGTGGTGTGCACCGGCGGGGGCTGTTGCCCGGACCGGGGCTGTGACGGCGGACGGGCCTGGGTCTGCTGCTGGGGCCGGGGCTGGGGATTGGCCTTGGCCTGCGGCTCGGTCTGCGGCTGGGTATGCGGCTGGGCGCGGCGCGGTGGGGGTTGCTGATGCGGTGGCCGCTGTTGCGGTGGTTGGCTCTGTGGCTGAAGCTCGGGCCGGGGGCGGCCGCGGGGGATCTCGGGCGACGGCGCGGGGGCCGGCCGGGTGGTGAGGGCGGGCTGTGGCGCGCGGTGGTGGCACGCCGACTCGTCGTCCGCGTTGGTGTCGATGTGCTGGAGCCCGGTGGACTCGGCGCCCAGCAGCCCCTGCGGCACCACCAGGATGGCCTGGATGCCGCCGTAGATATTGGACTGGAGCCGGACCGCGATGCCGTGTCTTCGGGCCAGGGCGGAGACGACGAAGAGGCCGATGCGCCCGTCCTGGAGCAGCCGGGCGACATTCACCTGATCGGGGTCGGCCAGAAGGGCGTTCATCCGGTTCTGCTCGTCCATGGGCATGCCGAGGCCGCGGTCCTCGACCTCGATGGCGATCCCGGCGGTGACGTGCTGGGCGCGCAGCAGGACCTGGGTGTTGGGGGCGGAGAAGGCGGAGGCGTTCTCGACCAGTTCGGCGAGGAGATGGATCACGTCGGCGACGGCGTGGCCGCGCAGGGTGCCGTCGATGGGCGGCACCAGCTTGACCCTCGGGTACTGCTCGACCTCGGCGATGGCGGAGCGGAGCACCTCGGTCATGGTGACCGGGTTGGACCACTGCCGGCGGGAGATCGCACCGCCGAGCACGGCGAGGTTCTCCGCGTGGCGGCGGATGCGGGTGGCCAGGTGGTCGACGTGGAAGAGGCCCTTGAGCAGCTCGGGGTCCTCCACCTCGTTCTCCAGCTCGTCGAGGAGCTGGATCTCCCGCTGGACCAGTGACTGGAGGCGCCGGGCGAGGTTGACGAAGACCTCCAGCTTCTGTTCGTTGCCGACGCTGCTGGAGAGCTTGGACGCCTGGACCACGGCGGCCACCGCGGTCTCGTGCGACCGGCCCAGCTCGATCGCGAGCCGGTCCAGCTCGTCGCCGCAGGGCGGGGGCGGCTGCGGGGTGCGGGCGGGGGGCGGTCCCTCTCCGCGCCGGAGCCGTTCGACGACGGTGCGCAGGTCCGCCTGGCGGCGTTCGGTGGAGCGGCGCAGCGAGGCACAGCGGTGGAGCAGGGAGCCGGCCATGCGGTCGGCGCCCGTGGCGGCGGCGGCGACCGACGCCATGGCGAGGGCCGCGGTGGTGGTCAGTACGGCCCACAGGGCGGCGGACGGCCGGGGGGCCGCGGTGTGCACGGTGAAGCTCACGGCGGTCGCGCCGCTGAGCGCCGCGACGAGGGCGGGCAGCACCGCCGTACGGAACAGGCGCGGGCGAATGCGGTGTTCCGGCGAGGGCGGCAGGGGACGCGGTCTGCCCGCCGGGGAGGCGTGGCGGGTGCCTGACAGGCCGTGGCGCCCGCCGTCACGGCGGTCCGGCCGCGTGGCGGGTGCGCGTAATGGAGACATCGGCGTCCTTGGTACGTGGGGGTCCCAGGATTCGGCGTACTGCGTGGGGATTGGCTGTGCCGGGTGTGTGGTCCGCACGGACAACGGTGTACCGGCACAGGCGAGATGAGCCCACCGTTGATCGCTGGCCACACACGGTAGTCGCCCAACGAGCGGGGAAGGTGAGGAGTTGACAAAGTTCCCCGCTATTCACCCCGCTCTGGTATGAGGCACCGCACTCCGGTACGAAAAAGGATGAGTCGATCCCATGAGCGAATAGGCGGGATGAGGGAGGGCGCGGGCGCGGGGTGGGGGCGGGGTCGGGGCCGGGCGTACGCGGCACGGCACGGCGCGTACCGGCCCCCGGCACCCGGCCCCGGGTGGAGGGCAGGGGGCGGGACGCGTGTGCTGGAGGTCGTGGGACGGCGGGCGGGCGGGCGCTGGTCCGGGCGCAGAGCGGCTACGGACACGCGACCGGGAGTCCCAGGGCGGCGGACAGCCGGGAGCAGCTGGCCCCCCGGCCCCGGGTGG
>NZ_JBSFER010000028.1:0-99327 GCF_053594535.1 Streptomyces sp. NPDC001889 | reverse complement strand
GAGGGCAGGGGGCGGGACGCGTGTGCCGGAGGTCGTGGGACGGCGGGCGGGCGCTGGTCCGGGCGCAGAGCGTGCTACGGGACACGCGGACCGGGAATCCCAGGGCGGTGGACAGCCGGGAGCAGTCCGGCCCCCCGGCCCCGGGTGGAGGGCAGGGGGCGGGACGCGTGTGCCGGAGGTCGTGGGACGGCGGGCGGGCGCTGGTCCGGGCGCAGAGCGTGCTACGGGACACGCGGACCGGGAGCCCCAGGGCGGCGGACAGCCGGGAGCAGCGCGGCCCCCCGGCCCCGGGTGGAGGGCAGGAGGAGCGGTCGGGCGCCGGGAGGGGAGTTGGGCTCCGGGGGCGTCGGCGGGCGGGGCAGTCGGGTCAGGCGGTGGGTGCCACTTCCGGACTGCCGGGGCCGGCGCCCGCGCCTCCGCCCGGCTCGGCGGCCGTCTCCGCCCGGGGCACGGCGGAGCCCTGGGTGCCGGCCGGTGTCAGCGCGCTCCCCCCGGCGGGCACCGCCTCGCGCGGGGCCGCCGCCCCGGCCCCCGGGGACACGGCGGCCACCGGGCGCCACCACGGCTCGGCGGGGACGGCCGGTCCGGTGGGTTCGAAGGGCTCGCCGGGGCGCGGCAGCGCGACCCGCGCGCCCGCTTCCCCGGCCGCCGTGAGCGTGCCCTCCGCCGGCTCGGACCAGGGGTGCGGGGCGAGGTTGAACGTCGCCCAGTGGATGGGGAGCATCACCCCGGCGGGGCCGCCCTGGAGGTCCAGGTGGGCGCGCATGCCCTCGGCGGGGGTCATGTGGATGTCCGGCCAGTACTCGGAGTAGGCGCCGATCTGGATCATGGTGGCGTCGAAGGGGCCGTGCTCGGCGCCGATGTCCCGGAAGCCGGGGAAGTATCCCGTGTCCCCGCTGTGGTAGATCCGGTGCTCGGGGCCCGCGACCGCCCAGGAGGCCCAGAGCGTGTGCTGCTGGTTGCGCAGGCCGCGCCCGCAGAAGTGGCGCGCGGGGGTGGCGGTCAGCCGGAGGCCGCCCACCTCCGCCGTCTCGTTCCAGTCGAGCTCGTGGAGCCGCTCGGGGGACACCCCCCACCGTTCGAGATGGGCGCCGACGCCGAGCGGGACGGCGAAGACCGTGCCGCTGGAGACCAGGGCCCTGATGGTCGGCAGATCCAGGTGGTCGTAGTGGTCGTGGGAGATAACCACCACATCCACGGGCCCGAGCCCGGCGAGCGGGGCGGGCACGGGGTGGAGCCGCTTGGGCCCGGCGAAGGAGAAAGGAGAGCAGCGGTCGCCCCAGACGGGGTCGAACAGCACCCTCCGCCCGTCGATCTCGGCGAGCACGGTGGAGTGCCCCATCCAGGTGAGCCGCAGTCCGGACGCGGGGGGCTCGGCCAGATCGGTGAGGGTGGCGGGGTGCAGGGGCACCGGGCCGGTGGGTGCCCGGCGGGCCCGGGCCTCCTTCTGGAAGTAGATCCTGGCGAACTCGGCCATGGAGGCGCCGGACGGCCGGGTCCTGGCACCGACGGGGTTCTGGAAGACGCCGTCCGCGTAGTTGGGCGAGCGCCGGATGCGCTCCAGCCTGGCTCCGGCGGGGTCGGCGCCGAAGGCCGCGGGCCGGAGTGAGCGCAGCCGGGATCTCAGCGGGTGGGGGGAGCCAGCGCCGGTCACGGCACCTCCAGGTGTCGGGTCTTCTCATTATGTGCGTGGTGGGTGGCAGTGCGGCGAGGAAATCCGCCGCACGGGAATCCCGCCGTCCGGCCGGGGCTCCCGCCCGGGGCCCCCGCGCCGGGCGGGCGTGGCCGCCCGGGCGTCACGGTCAGGAGAACGCGCGGAGCGGTGCGGGTGTTCCTCGGATTCCCCTGTTTCCGGGGGGGCCGGGGTCATGCGGCCGGAATCGGCCATGGGGTTCCCGAGGGCGGGGGCCGGGAGCCGGGAGCCGGGAGGCCGGGGCAGGGGCTGGGAGCGGAGGAGGGGCCCGCCGGCGTGTCGGGCGTCCGAGGAGGGGGCCTGTGCGACAGATCCCCGCACGGTGCGGGCCACGGTCGGGGGCCGGCCCCGAACCCCCGCGCCTCCAACGCCGTCGGAGCTGGAACTGAGGACCGGCGGCCCCGGACCCGTGGCCCCGGACCCGCGACCCCGGCGGAAGCGGATGGAGGGGCTCCGGGAGGGGAGCCCCGGATCGTATTGACGATCATGTTGACAAGGGGGGCACCCGCTCCGAATACTGAACCGCTATTCAGTTGTCTTGATTCAGCCGTCCCGTGTCCCCCTCTGGAGGCAGCATGTCCGGGCCCCCCGCCGGCTCCCCCGCGCCCGCCGGCACCGCTCCCCTGCTGTCGCTGGACTGGACGGACCATGTCACCGGGGTCCGGGGCCATCTGGTGGTGGACCGGCTGGTGCGCGGGGTCTCCAGCGGTGGTCTGCGGATGCGTGCGGGGTGCACATCCGCCGAAGTGGCCGGGCTCGCCCGGGGCATGACCCTGAAGGAGGCGCTGCACTACAACCCCGGCGGGAAGTACATACCGCTGGGCGGCGCGAAGGGCGGGATCGACTGCGACCCCCGCGATCCGCGCGCCTACGGAGTCCTGGTCCGCTACCTCCGCGCGATGCGCCCCTACATCGAGACCGTCTGGACGCTGGGCGAGGACCTCGGTCTGACCCAGGACACCGTGGACCGGGCCGCCGCCGAGGCCGGGCTCGTCTCCTGCGTCCAGGCCGTCTATCCACTGCTGGACGACGAGGCCGCGGCGCGGCGCCGGCTGGCCGACGCCTTCGCCACCGAGGTCGACGGCCTCGGCCTGGACGAGCTGGCCGGTGGCTGCGGGGTCGCCGAGTCGGTGCTCACCGCGCTGGACCGGGCCGGGGTCGCCCACCGCGGCACCCGCGTCTCCCTCCAGGGGCTCGGCACCATGGGCGGCGCGACGGCCAGGTTCCTCTCCCGCGCCGGGCTGCTGATCGTCGCCGTCGCCGACATCAAGGGCACCGTCGCCAATCCCGAGGGCCTGGACGTCGAGGCGCTGCTCGCCGCGCGGGACGCCTTCGGGACGGTCGACCGGGCCGTCCTGCGGCCCGGGGACCGGGAGCTGCCCGGTGACGCGTGGCTCTCGGCCGACGCCGATGTGCTGGTGCCCGCCGCGGTCTCGTACGCCGTCGACACCGCCAACCAGGCCCGGGTCCGGGCCCGCTGGATCGTGGAGGCGGCGAACATGCCCGTACTGCCGGAGGCGGAGGAGGCGCTCGCCCGGCGCGGGGTGACCGTGCTGCCGGACGTGGTGGTCAACTCCGGTACGAACGCGTGGTGGTGGTGGACCCTGTTCGGGGACATCGGGGCGGACGCCGAGGAGGCGCTCGCTCATGTGCGCCGCTCGATGCGCGCGCTGGTGACGCTGATGCTGGCACGGGCCGAGTCGGACGGCGTCACCCCGCGCGCGGCGGCGCACGCCATCGCCGCCGGCCGGCTGCCGGTGATCGCCGACCGCTTCGGCTGGTACGGGCCGCCGTGAACCTGTCCCCCGCGAAGATCCGCTGTGTAGGGTGACGGAGTGGCAAGAGTCCGGTTGAGCGTGGCGGAGCGGCGTGCGGAACTTCTCGGCGCGGCCGTGGAGCAGATCGAGCGGCGCGGGGTGGCGGCGCTGCGGATCGCCGATGTGGCCGCGGCGCTCGGAGTGAGCAACGCGCTGGTCCTGTACCACTTCTCGACCAAGGAGAAGCTGGTCGCGGCGGCCTTCACCCATGCCGCCGACGCGGACCTCGCCCATCTGCGCAAACTGCTGGGCCGCCGCACCACCGCGGTGCGCAGGCTCCGCGCCGCGGTCCGCTGGTACGCGCCGACGGGCACGGCCAAGGGCTGGCGGCTGTGGATCGAGGGCTGGGCGGTCGCCCTGCGCGAGCCCGCGCTGCGGGAGGTCGCCCGCGATCTCGACCAGCAGTGGAAGGCGGCTCTGACCGAGGTGATCACCGAGGGTGCCGCCGCAGGTGAGTTCCCCTGCCCCGATCCCGCGTCGGCGGCCTGGCGGCTCACCGCCTTCCTCGACGGGCTGGCCGTGCAGATGACCTCGTACGCCGGTTCGCTCTCCCGCGCCGCGATGCTGGAGTGGACCGATGAGGCGCTCGCCCGGGAACTGGGGCTCGACCGCGAGGCGCTGACCGCCGCCATCCGCTGAACCCGCGGATGGCGGCTCCCGGCCGGGCCGGAGCGGCGGCAGCGGGTCAGAGCGGGAGCAGATCCGGCCGCTTCGCCGCCACGTGGTCGCCGGAGCTGACACCGCGCAGTCTGCGCCCGATCCAGGGCACCAGGTACTCGCGCGCCCACTGGATGTCGTCGCGCCGCACTTCCAGGGTGCCCCTCGGCGGGAGCACCGGCCAGGCCTGGTCGGGGTCGGCGGGCACCGGGAGCCCCAGCACCTGCCCGGCGCGCAGGGCGACCCTCGTGTGCCCCTCCGGGGAGAGGTGCAGCCGGTCGCTGTCCCAGGCCCGCCGGTCCTGCACCGACCTGAGGGACCACAGGTCGAGCACCGGACAGCCGTAGCGGTCGGCGATGGACCGCACGTGCGCGGTGTAGGTGGCGACCTTGCCGCGCAGATGGCGCAGCACGGGTACGTCACGGGTGTCGAAGCCGGTGGTCACCATCACGGTGCCGACGGCGCCGGTGAGGTCGGCTACCGCGCGCTCGAAGCGCTCGGCCACGTCGTCCGGGTCGCTGCCCGGCCGGATGATGTCATTGCCCCCGGCGCAGAACGACACCAGGTCCGGGGCGAGTTGTCTGGCCCTCGGCACCTGCTCCGCGACGATCTGGTCGAGGAGACGGCCGCGTACCGCCAGGTTGGCGTAGCGAAAGGTGTGTTCGGGCCTGCGGTCGGCGAGCAGCACCGCGAAGCGGTCCGCCCAGCCGACGAAGGACCCGTCCGGTCCGGGGTCTCCGACTCCCTCGGTGAAGCTGTCACCGATAGCCGCGTACGACCCGATTCCGCCCTGGTTGTCTGTGCTCGAATCGTCTGCCACAAGAACTCATCTTGAACCCGTGGATGTGACCTACGCGACCGTAAGGAGGGGTTGACGGCGGGTGATCTTTACCACCGGGGAATATCACGCGGTGGGGAATACCGCCGAATCCCCCCGCACCGTCGAGCGGTACGGGGGGATTCGAGCGTTCTGGGCGGTTTGCCGGTCGCCTCAGAGGGAGACGCCGTGCTGGCGGAGATACGCCACCGGGTCGATGTCCGAGCCGTAGGAGGCGGTGGTGCGGATCTCGAAGTGCAGGTGCGGGCCGCTGGAGTTGCCGGTGGAGCCCGAGAGGCCGAGCTGGGTGCCGCCGCTCACGCTCTGCCCCGCGGAGACGGAGAGGGAGGAGAGGTGGGCGTACTGCCCGTAGGTGCCGTCGGTGTGCTGGACGACGACCTCGTTGCCGTACGCGCCGCTCCAGCCGGCGGAGACGACGGTGCCCGGACCGACGGAGCGGACGGAGGTGCCGGTGGGCGCCGCGAAGTCGACACCGGTGTGGTAGCCGCTGGACCACATCGAGCCGGTCGCGCGGTAGGAGGTGGTGACACCGCCGGACGCGACCGGGCTGGTGTAGCCGGAGGAGGAGCCCTGGGCCTCCCCGGCGGGCTGCTCCGGGGCCGGCTGCTCGGCGGCGGGGGCGGGCTCCGGCTGGGGGGCCGCGGCACCGGCCGGGCCCTTGCCGCCGGAGCCGGTGCCCGGGGTCTTCTCCGGGGCGGCGGCCGGGGCGGACTCCCGGCCTCCGGAGCGGTCGGCGCGCGCCTCGGACGCGCCGCCGATGGCGAGTTCGAGACCCGGGTGGATCATCGAGGGATCGTCGCCGATGGTGTCGCGGTTCTTCTCGTACAGCCCCTGCCAGCCGCCGTCGACCCGGTGCTCGTCGGCGATCGCGGTCAGATGGTCGCCGGCGACGACGCGGTACGTGGCGGAGGCGGGGGCCGCCGGGGCCTGAGCCTGGGTCTGGGCCTGGGCCTGGGCGGCCTTCACCGGGGCCACGGCGGGGGCGGCGGCCGGGGCCGACCGCTCGGCCGCGTGGGCGCCGGTCGCCCCCATCAGCGGGAGGGCCAAGGCGGCCCCGCCGGTGCCGGCGGCGACGAAACCACGGGTGAGCGGGTTGTTCCTGGGGCGGCGGTGCTTACCCTTTGCGGGCATGGCGCATTCCTCTCCGGCGCCTGCGAGGTGAGCTGTCGGGTTCGGGCTGGAGATGCCCGGCCGCGCTCTGCGCGGCTTCACCCCGAGCCGTCCGGCGAGCCGGAACGGCGTACTGCCTGGGTCCCCCGCTCCTGCCACGAATCGACGTCCGATGGGAGTCCGGCCGGCGGCAGGATTAGGCGGTCCGCCCGGATGGCCGTGACCGTAGATGAGCCGAGCGGACCGGAACAAGCTGCTCCGCTTCACGGCCGGGGGTCCTGCGGCCCCGCTCCCGGGGATTCCGGTCACCCTGCGTGGAGCGCGCTCCCCCAACTCCCGCCCCGGCGTCGGCGTTGTCCTCCGCCGCACCGGCACGGACCGTCACCACTATGATCCTGCTCACCGACCGCACCCCATCTCCGCCGCAGCCGGGGCAGGTTATGGCGAAACAGCTAATTGAGCGATAACGACCCAGATGCGCTGATTAGAGACAGTGGAGCCGGAAGACCGCGGCGTCGAGGTCACCCGAGAGCCCGGTGTGCAGCCCGTGGTGCAGCAGCACCGCCCCCCGGTGCACGGCGCCGGTGTCCCGGCACTCGTACCGGCCGGCCGGATCGAGGCCGCGCAGCCGGAGCCTCGGCGGCCGTTCGCCGTAGTGCTGCGACGGGAGCCAGGCGAGGACGACGGTCTCGTCGCCGCGCAGATACTGCACCGCGCTCAGTCCGCCGCCGGGCGGGCGGAGCCGGTGGAGGTCGCCGTGCTGCACCAGTGGCCGTATCTCCTTGTAGAGAGCGATCCAGCCGCGCGCCTCGGCGAGTTCCTCCTCGCTCCACTCGGTGAGGTCGCCGCCGATGCCCAGCACCCCGGCCATGGCACTGACGAAGCGGAAGCGGAGCGAGCTGCGCCGGCCGTTGAGCTGGGTGTTCGGACTGTCGGTGACCCAGGCGGCCATCACCCGCGCCGGATGGAGCTGGCTCAGGCCGTGCTGGATGGCGAGCCGGTCCAGCGGATCGGTGTTGTCGGAGGTCCACACCTGATCCGTACGGGAGAGAATCCCGAGGTCGATCCGGCCGCCGCCGCCCGAGCAGGACTCGAAGTCCACCCCGGGGTGGGCGGCCCGCAGCCGGTCCAGGAGTCCGTACAGCCCCTGGACGTGCTCCACCCACAGCCGCTGCGGATAGGGGTCGCCCGGCCAGCCGGGGTCGGTGAAGCAGCGGTTGAAGTCCCACTTCACGTAGTCGATCGGCGCGCTGTCGAGCAGCGCGTGCAGCCGCTCCCACAGATGCTCCCGGACATCGCGGCGGGCGACATTGAGGACGAGCTGATGGCGGTACTCGGTACGGGTCCGGCCGGGCCGGTGCTGCACCCAGTCGGGGTGGGCGCGGTGGAGATCGCTGTCGGGGTTGACCATCTCCGGCTCGACCCAGATCCCGAAGCGCATCCCCCGCGCGCGCACCTCGTCGGCGAGCGGCTTGAGACCGCCGGGGAAGCGGTCGGGGTTGGGCGTCCAGTCGCCGAGCCCGGCGCGGTCGCTGGTGCGCCGCCCGAACCAGGCGTCGTCGACCACGAAGAGCTCGACCCCGAGGGCGGCGGCCCGCCGGGCGAGGGCGCGCTGCTGCGGCTCGGAGATGTCGAAGCCGGTGGCCTCCCAGGAGTTGTAGAGGACGGGCCGCTCGGCCGCCGCGTCCGGGATCACCCGGGCGAGCTGCCAGCGGTGCCAGGCCCTGCTGGCCCCGCCGAAGCCCTCCCGGCTCCAGAGCCCGGCGAAGACGGGCGAGACATAGGACTCGCCGGGGGCGAGCCGCACCAGTCCGGAGTCGTCGTGGCCCGCGCCCCCGGTGATCTGGACCAGTCCGTCGGGCAGCCGGTGGACGGCGATCCGCCAGGAGCCGGACCAGCCGAGCGCACAGCCGTACACCTCGCCGTGCTCCTCGGTCGCCGCGCCGCCGGCGTCCAGGGCGACCCAGGGCAGATGCTGGTGTCCGGTGTGGCCCCGGCGGCTCCCGATGATGTGCTCGCCGTACGTCAGCGGGGAGCGCACCAGCCGGGACTCGGCCGCCCAGCGGCCGTGGAGCTGGCTCAGCCGCCAGGTGTCGCGCGGGGGCAGGGTCCAGGTGGCGGCGTCGGCGCGGAGCAGCTCCAGGGCGGGTCCCGTGCCCTCGTGCGCGGCGGTGGTCCAGCGCTCGACGACATCGCTGTCGTCGCGCATCCGGTGGTGCAGGGTGAGTCCGAGGCCGTGCACGGGGTCGGTGAAGCGCAGCCGCAGTTCGTCGCCGTCCGCCGTGGCGCCGGCGAAGGCCCACTCGGTGCCGCGCACCTCGGGGGTGCGGACGCTGAGCGCGGGGCGGACGAAGCGGGGGCCGCCCTCGACCGGGTACTCCTCATGGCCGTCGAGCGGGGATTCGAAGGGGCGGTGGGGCGGTGGGGCCTCGGCGGCGAGCGCCTCGGCGTCCGCGCCGGTGATCCGGGGGCCCCAGTGGAGGTGGAGCAGCGCGTCGTCGTCCGACAGCCGAAACGCATAGCTGCTCGACGCCCCGGAGAGCACCCAGACACGGCCCCTGCCGACACTTTCGATCATCCCGACCCCCGGATTGCAACAGATCCGAACAGGCCCGCACATCATCCGACGGTTTCCCCCGTCGGTGCAATGCCCCCGTAACAGCCGGAATAAATGATTGCCCGAGGAATCAATGTCGTATCGTCAAGAACACGCCATCGTCGGCGACGAGCGCCGGCGTCCGTGACCTCAGGAGCCTCCGTGACGCAGCAGTTGCCACAGGTCCCGTCGACCGAGCCCGAGCTGGCCGGGGTGCGCAATTTCCGGGATGTCGGCGGGCTGCCGACCGTGGACGGCGGCCGGGTGCGGTACGGCAGGCTCTACCGCAGCGGTCACCTCGCCAACGCCACCGCGGAGGATGTGTCGTTCCTGGCCGGCCTGGGGCTGCGCACGATCTTCGACTTCCGGAACTCGGCGGACCTGCTGCTGGACGGGCACGACGCCGAGGTGCCCGGAGTGCTCCATGTGAACATGCCGCTGAGCGACCCCGCCGACGGCACCGAGTTCTGGCGGATGGTCCGGGACGGCGATCTCGTCCAGCTGCGCGCGGTCCTGGGCGACGGCCGGGCCTCGGCCCGGATGACCGATTCGTACCGCACGATGATCCGGGAACGGACCGGGGAGCACCGCCGGCTGCTGCTCGCGCTCGCCGACGACAGCCTGCCCGCGCTGATGCACTGCGCGGCGGGCAAGGACCGGGCGGGGCTCTCCATAGCGGTGTCGCTGCTCGCGGTCGGCGTGGAGCGGGAGGCGATCGAGGCGGACTATCTCCAGTCCAACGATCCGCGGCGGCGCTACCTGGTGCGGCGCGGCGACAGTTCGCCCGAGGGGATGTCGGCGGAGGTGATGGAGCTGCTGAGCCCGCTCTTCGACGCGCGCGCGGAGTATCTGCGGGCCGCGCTGGAGACGATCGAGGAGACCTGGGGCTCCACCGAGCGCTATCTCGGCGAGGGGCTGGGGCTCGGCGCCCCGGTCCGCGAGCGGCTGCGGGAGCGGCTCGTCACCACCGGGGTCTGAGCGCCGGGGCGGGGGGCGGGGGTTCGAGCGCGGGGTTCCGGAGGGCGGGGCCGTGGTTCGAGCGCCGGGCTCCGGAGGGCGGGGCCGGGCGCCCGGGCCGCCCGGGGCGGGGGCGGCCACGCTCGCGGCTGCTACTTGCCCATCTCGAAGAGCAGGTACAGGAACCCGGCGAAGACATGGCCGGCGATCAGATAGGCGAAGAGGCGGATCACCGCGCCCCTGGGGAACTTGCTCTCCTGGCTGCTCTTGGGCTTCTCGGGCACGGGCGCCGCGGTGTTCTCGGACATGTCGGTCCTCGCTTTCAGGCGTGCGGGTGGAGATCGGGGCTCTGGAGCAGGGTGTGGACGAAGAGCATCTCGGCTCCGTCGCGGGTGGCCGCGGCGAGGCGGTGCGGGGTGAGCGAGTCGTAGTGCGCGCTGTCCCCGGGGCCCAGCTCGTGGACGGTCTCGCCGAGGGTGAGCCTCAGCCGTCCGTCGAGGACGTAGAGCCACTCCTCGCCCGGGTGGGTCCGGACCAGATCGCCCTGGGCCCCGTAGGGGACGACCAGGCGCAGCGACTGCATGGCCCGGCCGGGGGCGCCCACCTGGTGGTAGGTCCAGCCGTCGGCCTGTGACGGCTCACCGCTGCCGGCCCGGATGACCGGGTCCCGCTCCGGCGCCGGCTCGCCGAGCAGCTCGGAGACTGCCGTACCGTAGATCCTGGCGAGCGAGAGCAGCATCGGCAGCGAGGGCTGCCGCCGACCGGTCTCCAGCCGGGAGAGATGGGCCGGTGAGAGGCCCGCGCGATGGGCGGCGCTCTCCAGGGTCAGGCCGCGGAGACGGCGCAGATCGCGCAGCCGGGGTGCCACGTCGGACAGCTCGGCGGCGATGTCTCCCGTGGGAGACCGAAGGTCCGGGGGATGGCCCCCGGGAGGGGTCCGCATGCTCTGCATGACTCCATTGCGCCAGGAAAATGCCTCTGTGGCAAGTTTCTTGCCCCAGAGGCAAATCTCTCCGTCGAGACTGGCGAAAGCGCAGGTCAGAGCGGCAGGAGCCGGAGGCCGAACAGAACAGGCCCCGGGCCGGTCTCAGCGGTGGGCGACCGCCTGACCGACCAGGGTCCGGCCGAAGTCCCAGATCAGACCGCCGCCCGCGTGGGCCTCCTCCATCACCGCCGTGAAGGCCGTCAGAAAGCGGTCCACCTCCGGCTCCCCGATGGTCAGCGGCGGAATCAGCTTGATCACTTCCAGCCGGTCGCCGGAGACCTGGGTGAGGATGCGGTGCCGGGTCAGCAGGGGCACCACCACCATCTGGGCGAAGAGCCCCTTGCGGGCGGCCTGGAGCATCGCCCAGCGGGTCCGCAGCCGGAGCGAGTCCGGCCGGCCGAACTCGATCCCGGTCATCAGCCCCCGGCCGCGCACCTCGCGCAGGAACTCATAGCGGTCCACCAGCTCCGCGAGCCGGGTGCGCAGCAGCTCACCGGTGGCGCGGGCGTTCGCCACAAGTCCCTCGTCCTCGATCACGGAGAGCACCGCGAGACCGGCGGCCATGGCCTGGGCGTTGGCACCGAAGCTCGCCGAGTGGATCAGCACCCGGTCCATGGACGAGTAGACCTCACGGAAGATCCACTCACGGCCCAGGGTGGCACCGACCGGCACATAGCCGCCGGAGAGCGCCTTCGCGACACAGATCAGATCGGGTTCCACCCCGGGCTCGTGCCGGTGGGCCCAGAAGTCACCGGTCCGGCCGAGGCCGGTCTGCACCTCGTCGGCGATCAGGAGCGCCCGGTGCCGGCGGAGCAGCTCCTGGGCGGAGCCGAGGTATCCGGGCGGGCTCTCCAGCACGCCCTTGCCCTGGATCGGCTCCACGATCAGGGCCGCCACATCGCCGCGCCGCAGCTCCCGCTCCAGCGCGCCGAGGTCGCCGAGCGGGACGGCGGTGTCGGGCAGCAGCGGCGCGAAGCCGTCCCGGAAGCAGGACTCGCCGTTGACGGAGAGGGAGCCGGTGGTGAGTCCGTGGAAGGCGTGGTCGCAGTGGAGCACCCTGGGTCGGCCGGTGGCGCGGCGGGCGAACTTCAGGGCGGTCTCCACCGCCTCCGTACCGCTGTTGGAGAAGAACACCCGGTCGAGGTGGGGGCTGTGGGCGAGGAGCCGCTCGGCGAGCAGACCGGGCAGCGGCGGGCAGTCGAAGCGGGTGAGGTCGGCGAGGGAGGCGTCGAGGGCGTCGTGCACGGCCTTCCGTACGACGGGGTGGTGGCGGCCGAGGCCCATCACCCCGAAACCGGAGAGCATGTCCAGGTAGTCGTTGCCCTCGGCGTCCCAGAAGTGGGCGCCCTCGGCCCTGACATAGACCTTGTCGAAGCCGATGGTGCGGAGCATGCGCGGGAGCTGGTGGTTGAGGTGGCGGGTGTGCAGCTCATAGCCCTCGCCGCCGCGCTCGGCGAGCAGCCGTGCCAGATCGAAGCCCGGAGCCGGTGGAGGCGCGGGGGGACCCGGCGGGTCCGGGGGCTGCCCGGTCATCTGTCATCTCTCCCTGGGGGCGGGTCGGGGACGGGCCGGATACGGAACGGTGGCGTGGCGGGCCGCCGGTGCGCGCCGGCGGCCCGGCCTGTCGCGCACCGGCCGGTGTCAGCTCACCCCCGGCCGCCCGCGACGGTCTCCCGGGCCGCCCGCAGCGACTCCTTCAGCGAGCCCATGGTGGCGAGGACCGCGGTCGGCTCATAGCCGCAGTGCGCCATGCAGTTGGCACAGCGCGGGTCGTTGCCCCGGCCGTACTTGCTCCAGTCGGTCTCCTCGACGAGCCGGCGGTACGTGGGGACATAGCCGTCGTTCATCAGATAGCAGGGGCGCTGCCAGCCGAAGAGCGAGTAGTTGGGGATCGCCCACGCCGTGCACGGGAAGTCCGCCTTGCCCTCCAGGAAGTCGAGGAAGAGCGGGGAGTGGTTGAGCCGCCAGCGCCGCCGGTTGCCGCCGGAGAAGGACTTCCTGAACAGCTCCCGGGTCTGTTCCACGCCCAGGAAGTGCTCCTGGTCGGGGGCCTTCTCGTAGGCGTAGGCGGGCGAGATCATCATCTCGTCCACCTGGAGATCGTCGTTGAGGTAGTTCAGCACCTCGATCACGGTCTGCGGGGTGTCGGTGTTGAAGAAGGTCGAATTGGTGGTGACCCGGAAGCCGCGCCTCTTCGCCTCCTTGATGGCCTCCACCGCCTCGTCGAACACCCCTTCCTTGGCCACGGATTCGTCGTGGCGCTCGCGCAGCCCGTCGATGTGGACGGCGAAGGCGAAGTACCGGGACGGGGTGAACTTCTCGATCTTCTTGCGGAGCAGCATGGCGTTGGTGCAGAGAAAGACATACTTCTTCCGCTCCACCAGTTGCCGCACGATCTCGTCGATCTGGGGGTGCATCAGCGGCTCGCCGCCCGCGATGGAGACCATGGGCGCCCCGGATTCCAGCACCGCCCCGACGGCCTGGGCGACCGGCATCCGCTGCTTCAGCACACCCGCCGGATGCTGGATCTTTCCACAGCCCTCGCACGCGAGATTGCAGGCGAAGAGCGGTTCCAGTTCGACGATGAGGGGGAACTTCTCCCGCCTGCGGATTTTCTGTTGGAAGAGGTAGGTCCCGACCCGGATGGTTTGGCGGAGCGGCATGGCCATCTAGCTCACCTCCTGGGGAGCAGCAAAGAACGGTGCCATTCATGGAACGCGGGAAGGACGGCACGGAGAACACGGAAGGCCGATATTCCACCGCGCACCGTGCCGATGCGGACCAGTTCATGCGCCGGGGCGTCCACGACCACCCGGACGGCGGCAACGGGGCGGGGTCCCGAGCGCAGCGCCGCCGCCAGGGTGACCGCCGACTCCATGTCGGCCCCGATCGCCCCGGCGGCGTGGAGCCGGCCGCGCTCAGGACCCCGTACGACATGGTCGGACCCGGTCAGCGGGCCGATGTGGACCCGGTGGCCCGGCAGGGACCGGGAGACCGCGGCCGCCAGCACCTCGCTGCCGGTGCAGGGGGTGGAACCGGTTCCGTGGCGGGTCTCGGCGGCGACCACCACATCCCCGGGGCGCATCCCCGGGGCGAGCCCGGCGCAGAAGCCCGAGGCGATCACAGCGGCGTGCCGCAGCGCCCCGGCCGCGAGCGCCTCGCGCACGGCGCGCTCCGCGCTCGTCGGGCCCATGCCGGTGCGCAGCACGGTCACCGCGCCGGGCGAGCGGGCCCGGCCTCGGGCGCCGCCGCGCAGGGCCAGCTTCTCGATGCCCAGGGCGCAGGCGATCAGCAGCGGCACCCCGGGGCCGGGCGGTCCCGGCTCCGGTGCGCGCCCCGGGGCCGGGGCGGCGCCGCTCATCAGCCGCCCTGACGGCAGGCGACGGCGGCGGGGGTCCCGTGCACATAGCGCCCGAGCGCGGTGAGCGGGAAGACCTGGCGGTAGAGGTGGTAGTTGATGGAGAAGTCCCAGGGGAAGCCGGTACCGGTGAAGTACGGCTCGTCCCACGAGCCGTCCGGCAGCTGGGTCAGGGCGAGCCGGCGGACGCCCCGTTCGACGGCGGTGGAGTCCCGCTCCCCCGCGGCGAGGAGCGCGAGGAGCGCCCACGCGGTCTGGGAGGCGGTGGAGGCACCCTGTCCGATCCAGCTCTCCTCGCGGTAGGAGCGCAGGTCCTCACCCCATCCGCCGTCGTCGTTCTGCACCGATTCGAGCCAGCGGACCGCGCGCCGGATCGCCGGGTGCGAGGCGGGGAGCCCGGCGGCGGCCAGGGCCGGGACCACCGCCCCGGTGCCGTAGACATGGTTGACGCCCCAGCGGCCGAACCAGGCGCCGCTGGGCTCCTGGTGGGCGAGCAGCCAGTCGATGCCGCGCCGGGCCCGGGGGTGGTGGGCGCGGCCCTCGTGCGCGAGCATCTCCACGACATGCGCGGTGACATCGGCCGAGGGCGGGTCGATCACCTCCCCGAAGTCGCAGAACGGCAGCCGGTTGGCGAGCGAGCTGGTGTTGTCGGCGTCGAAGGCGCCCCAGGCGCCGTCCCTGGACTGCATGCCCAGAGTCCACCGCCCGGCGCGGGCGACGGCCGCGTCGACCCGGGCGGGGTCGGGGTGGCGGACCCGCCGCAGGGCGAGGACCACCTCGGCGGTGTCGTCGATGTCGGGGTAGTTGTCGTTGTGGAACTCGAACGCCCAGCCGCCGGGGGCGAGACGGGGCCGGCGCACGGCCCAGTCCCCGGGGCGCCCGATCTGCTCGCCGAGCATCCAGTCGGCGGCCTTCACCAGCGCCGGGTGGTCGGCGGGCAGCCCGGCGTCGGCGAGGGCGACGGTGGCGAGACAGGTGTCCCAGACGGGTGACTGACAGGCCTCGACCATCCGTGCCCCGTCCTCGCGCCAGACGGCGAACCGGTCCAGGGAGGCGAGGCCGGCCCGCATCACGGGATGGCCGGTGTCGTAGCCGCAGAGGTGCAGGGCGATGAGGGAGTACACGGCGGGCGGCTGGATTCCGCCCCAGCAGCCGTCGTTCTCCTGGCGCTCGACGATCCAGCGCGTGGCGGCCTTCAGCGCGGCGCCGCGCAGGGAGCGCGGGGCGACCCGGCGGTAGCGGCGCAGCACCCGGTCGGCGCGCTGGAAGAAGCCGTCCCAGCTCAGCGCGGGGGCGAGCGGGGCCGGAGGGTTGGGGACGCGGGGGTCGGTGTGCAGCTCGTCGATGGCGAAGGGAGCGGGCCGCACCGGTCGCTTCGCCGAGACGACGGTCAGCGGCACGATGGTCTGCCGGGCCCAGCAGCCGAAGTCGTAGATGTTCAGCGGGAACCAGGAGGGCAGGAAGAGCAGTTCGGGCGGGAGTTCGGGCAGGTCGTCCCAGCGCCACCAGCCGAAGAGGGCGAGCCAGATCCGGGTGAAGACCCGGCTCGCGGCGATTCCGCCGTGCTCCCGCACCCAGGCGGAGGCCCGTTCCATGTGCGGGTCGCCGGGGAGGTCGCCGGCGAGCCGGAGGGCGACATAGGCCTCGACGGTGGCGGAGAGGTCCCCGGGGCCGCCGAAGAAGGTGGCCCAGGAGCCGTCCTCGCCCTGCCCGCCGCGGATGAAGCGGGCGCTGGCCGCGGTGGTGCGGGCGTCCTGGATGCCGAGGAACTCGCGCAGCAGCAGATCCTCGGCGTCCATCGTGACATTGGTCTCCAGGGTGCCCTTCCACCAGCCCTGGGAGTCCTGCCGGCCGAGCAGATGATCGATGGAGCGGGCGGCGGCGCGGCGGGCTGCCGTGTCCGTGTCCCCGTCGGCGAGGTCCGGAAGGCCGGTGGGGTCGGCGGGATCGGCGACGCCGGGCCGGCCGGGGGGACCGGTCCGGCCGGCGGTCCCCCCGGGTGCCCCGAGAACCCCGGGAGCGCCGAGGGCCGTGCCGTCGTCGAGGGCGAGATCCACCGGGTCCGCGAAGTCCACGGGGCCCGCCGGGGCCACCGGAGCGGCGGGCTCCGCCGGTGCACCGGGATCGAGGTCGGTCGTCGTCTCACCGGCGGTGGCCGCCCGGACCCCCACGGGCCCGCCGCTTCCATCGGTCGTCGCTGTCATGGCTTCCCCTTTTACCGTGCAGTGGTGCGCGATGCGCTGCTGTGCCGGGGGTGCCGTCGGCCGGTGCCCGGGTTGACCCGGGCACCGGCCGCCGACTGCGATTCATATGGAGGACGGGAGAGGCGGCGTCGCAGGGGCGGGCGCGGGGGTGGGTGTCACCTCTTCCACCAGGATCATCCTTCCGGTCACCTCTGCTCCCTGATCGACTCTTCGGTGCCGTGCCCGCGCGGTGCCGCGCGGGCGGTCACCGCTGGCGCACGACGACGAAGTCCGCGAGGGCGACCAACTGGGCCCTGACCCGGTCGGGCATCCTGACCGCGTCCAGCGCGGCGATGGCCACGGCGTGCTGCCTGCGGGCCTCCTGGGAGGTCCACTCCCGGCCGCCGGCCTCCTCGATCAGCGCCGCCCTCATGGCGAACTCCTCCTCGGAGAAGCTCTCGACATCATTGCTCTTGGCATCGGCGGCGAGCAGCTCGCCGAGGCGCCGGGAGGCCTCTCCGCCCTCGGCGAGGGCGGCCACCACGGGCATCGACTTCTTGCGCTGGCGCAGATCGCTCCAGGTCTGCTTGCCGGTGGAGTCCGGGTCGCCCCAGATGCCGAGCAGATCGTCGATGGCCTGGAACGCGAGGCCGAGGTGGTAGCCGTACTCCTCCAGGGCGTCGGCCGTGCGGTCGTCCGCGCCACCGAGGACGGCGCCGATGGAGACGGCGCAGGCGAGCAGGGCACCGGTCTTGTTGCCCTCCATCTCCAGGCACTCCTCGACGGTGACCCGCTCACGGTGCTCGTAACTGATGTCCTGGGCCTGGCCGTCGATCAGCTTACGGGTGGCGGCGGTCAGCCGGCGGGTGGCGCGCCCGGCCTCCACGGTCCCCAGTTCCAGCAGGACTTCGTTGGCGAGCGCGAAGAGGGCGTCACCGACGAGGATGGCCTGCGCGGGGCCGTGGACCTTCCAGACCGTGTCACGGTGGCGGCGCTGCTCGTCGCCGTCCATCAGGTCGTCGTGGAGCAGGGAGAAGTTGTGCACCAGCTCCACGGCGACGGCGCCGGGGACCCCGGTCTCGGGACCGGCCCCGGCGGCCTCGGCGGAGAGCAGCGCGAGCGCGGGGCGCACCGCCTTGCCGCCGTCGCCGTCGGCCGGGTTCCCCTCGGCGTCGATCCAGCCGAAGTGGTAGGCGGCGACGACGTCCATGGGCGGGGCCAGCCGCTCGACCGCGGCGCGCAGCTCCGGCGCGGACAAGGCCCGGCCGCGCTCCAGCAGCGCGGCGATGTCCACGTCCGCTGCGATGTCGTCAGCCGGGTTCGCCGAAGGCACAGTCGGCACGGTCTCTCCTCTTGTTCCGGTACGCGGACTCACGCCGCCTCCTTGAGCGGATGTTCGTGGGGGCGGCCGAGCGCGCGGAGGGCGGCGGTGGCGGCGGTGAAACCGCTGCGCACGGCGCCCTCCATGGTCGCGGGCCAGCCGGTGGCGGTCCACGCGCCCGCCAGATACAGGCCGGGCGCCCGGGTCTCCGTCCCGGGGCGCAGCCGGCCGACACCCGGAGCGGGCGCGAAGGTCGCGGTGCGCTCCCGGGTCACGAAGAAGTCGAGCACCCCGGCCTTCCGGGCGGGCGGCAGCAGCCGCTCCAGCTCGGGGAGGTAGCGGGCGCGCAGCTCGGCGACGGGCGCGTCGATCTCGTCCTCGGCGGCGGACTGGGAGAGCGCCAGATACTGGCCGCGCTCCAGGCCGGATGCCTCGGTGCGGTCGAACACCCACTGGACGGGGCTGCCGAGCGCGGTGAAGAAGGGGCGGCGCAGCACCGGGCGGTCGTAGATCACATGGATGTTGAGGATGGGCGCGGTGCCGATGTCGAGCAGCCGGTCGGGGTCGGTGAGCGCGCCGTCGGGCAGCAGGGCGTGGGCCTCGCGCTGGGCGACGGCGAGGACGACGGTGTCGGCCTCCAGCGCCTCGCCGTCGGTGGCGACGCTCCACCGCCCTTCACCGGTACGGGACACCTCCCGCACCCGGGTGGCCGTGCGGACGCTCACTCCGGCGCCCTCCAGCGCCTTGCGGGCGAGGGTGTCGTGCAGCTCGCCGAGCGGGACCCGGGCCCAGCCGATGTCGGCGGCGCCGGGGTCGGAGAGCAGACCGGTCTTGAAGACCATCGCGGCGAGCGCCATCGACGCGTGGGGCGCGGTGGCGTTGAGGGTGGCCACGCCGACGAGGTCCCACAGGGCCTCGGTGGCGCGCCGGGACTGGCCGTGGCGGCCGAGCCAGGTGGCGAAGTCGATGCCGTCGAGGGCGGGGTCCTCGGGATCGAGCCGGGAGAGGGCGAGCGCGGCGCGGACCACTTGGGCGCGCTCCACGAGCGAGAGGTGGGGGTAGCGGGCGAGGGCGGACGCGAGGTGCAGCGGTACGGGGAGTGCGGTGCGGCGCAGCCGGCCCAGGCGCGGGCGGCCGGGGCGGCCGATGTCGAGGACCGGGATGTCCAACCGGTCCTGGACCGGGGCGAGGTGGGCGCCGCCGACGCGCTCCAGGAACCAGCGGTAGGCGGTGCAGCAGCGGAGGTAGACGTGCTG
Organism: Streptomyces sp. NPDC001889; assembly: GCF_053594535.1. Taxonomy (NCBI): domain Bacteria; kingdom Bacillati; phylum Actinomycetota; class Actinomycetes; order Kitasatosporales; family Streptomycetaceae; genus Streptomyces; species Streptomyces sp. NPDC001889. The sequence goes on along the minus strand of NZ_JBSFER010000028.1, from coordinate 80,556 downwards.
GCCGTTGTCGACGGTGAGGTCGCCGCGCTGGAAGGAGAAGGCGAGTCCGCCGAGGCGGGGACGGCCCTCGACGAGGGTGACCCCGACGCCCGCGTCGGCGAGTCGCAGGGCGGCGGTGACCCCGGCGAGCCCGCCGCCGATCACGACCGCGTGCCGCGACCGCGTGGTGTGGTCCGTCATTGCTGCTCCCCTCGGGCCGTGCGGGCGGGCCGCCGGGATCGGGTGTGTTGGTGGGCACGGGCGGGGGTGGGGGTGGGGTTCATTGGGGGTGGGAGTGGGGGCGAGGGTGGGGGTGGCTGGGTGCGGCCGGTGGTCCCGCGCGGGCTCTCCGGGCGGAGGGCCGTCCTCAAACGCCGGACGGGCTGGGATGTCCCGGCCCGGGCGGGCTGAGAGGGCGTGACCCGGGCGGGGTCGGGTGCCGTCACCCGGGTGGGGTGCGGAGAGAGGGTGCCCGGAGCGGGGCAGGCGGTCGTGCGGTCCGGGCCCCCCGCGCGAGGGTCCGTCCTCAAACGCCGGACGGGCTGGGGTGTCCCGGCCCGGGCAGCGCCCCGGGTGGGCTGGGGTGCCGCTCCCCGGGCAGGCTGAGGGGGCGTGACCCGTGCGGGGTCGGGTGACGGGTCACGGGTGGGGGTCATGTGCGGCCCCGGGGGGACTGGCGGGTGATGTGGCGGGCGTCCAGGCCCGACAGGCCGCGCACCGCCACGTACGCCTTCTCGTGGCCGGGCAGCGACACCCGGCCGCGCAGCACCGCCTCCGGGTCGCGCTCGATGCGGTCGAGGAGCCGGCGGTAGATCCCGGCCATCGCGGCGACACACGCCCCGCTGCGCCGGTCCAGCATCGGCAGCAGCCGGTACCCCTCGGCGAAGAGGGCGCGCGCCCGCCGCACCTCGAAGTGGACGAGGCCGGTGAAGTCCGCGCCCGCCGGCGGCGTCATCGCGTGGAACCCCGCCGAGCAGCCGAACTTCGCCAGGTCGTCGGCGGGCAGATAGGTCCGCCCGTTGGCCGCGTCCTCGCGGACGTCCCGCAGGATGTTGGTGAGTTGGAGGGCGAGCCCCAGCGTGTCCGCGTACTCCGCGGCCCGCTCGGCCCCGGGCGCCCCCTCCTGGGTGCCGAAGACACCGAGGGAGAGCCGCCCGATGGCCCCCGCGACACACCGGCAGTACGCCCGGAGGTCCTCCCAGGTCTCATAGGTCTCGCCGCGCACATCCATCAGCACGCCGTCGATCAGCTCGTCGAGCCCGGCCAGCGGCAGCGGGAAACGGCGCGCCGTGTCGGCGAGGGCGACCGCGACCGGGTCGGTGTCGTCCTCGGCGACCTCCTCGCGGCGGACGCGCTCCAGCAGCCCGCGGGTGGCCTCCAGCCGGGCCAGCTTCTCGGCGGGCGCGAGGACCCCGTCACCGATGTCGTCCACGCGCCGCGAGAACGCGTACAGCGCGGACATGGCCTGGCGCTTCTCGGCCGGCAGCAGCCGGATGCCGTAGGCGAAGTTACGCGCCTGCTGTCCCGTGACGGCCTCGCAGTAGCTGTAGGCGGCCTGCACCGGTGCCGGCGTAGGGGTCGTTCGCTCCATGGTCCGGCTCACCTCTCTTCACGCGCTCTTCGCAGGACTGCCGCCGCTTCACGCAGCACTCGGGTCCGTGCGGGTCTGGGTGGTCCGGGCAGTACGTCGTATCCGGCGGACCTGATCGCGGCGAGGGCCGCGTACCCCCCGCCGACGAACCCGGCGAGCAGCAGTCGCAGCCTGCCGTGGACGCTGCCCACCAGCGGTGCGCCCTCGTCCAGCAGTCCGCGGGCGCGGTCCGCCTGGTAGGCAACGAGGGCGCGGACGGAAGCGTTCCCGGTCGGCGCCGTGAGGTCGGTCTCGCCGACGTGGAAGCGCCGCAGATCCTCGGCGGGCAGATAGACGCGCCCGGCGGCGAGGTCCTCGCTCACGTCCTGGAGGTGCTCGATGATCTGGAGCGCGGTGCACACGGCGTCGGAGCGGCGCAGCCGCTCGGGGCTCATGGCCCCGGAGACCTGGAGGACCAGGTTCCCCACCGGGTTGGCGGAGAGTTCGCAGTACGCGAGCAGCTCCTCGTACGTCTCGTAGCGGCGCACCTCCTGATCGCGCCGGTTGGCCTCGATCAGGGCGAGGAACGGCTCGATGGTGAGCGAGCGGGCGCGCACGGTCGGCGCGAGGGCGCGCAGCAGCGGGTGGCGCGGCTCCCCGGGCCCGCCCTCGGGGTCCCCGGCGGCGGGCAGCCCGAAGACGCGCCGCAGATCGGCCTCGAAGGCGTCGAGCAGGACGGTGCGGTCCTCGGCGCGGGCCTCGTCGACGCCCAGCCACCGGGCGTCCGCGCCGCCCGGCGCGAGATCGCCGTCGCCGATGTCGTCGACGAGGCGCGCGTAGCCGTACAGGGCCATGATGTGGTCGCGCGAGGCGCGCGGCAGGAAGAACGGGGCCACGGGGAAGTTCTCGGCGGTGGCCTTGTCGAGGGTGTGGCGCGCGCCGGTGGCCGCCGGGACGCGCGCGGGTGTCTGCCGGGTCCCGGTCATGCGTGGCTGCCGGGTGCGGGGACGGCGAACGTCTCGCGGGGCTGGAGATATCCGATCATTGCCGTCACGTCTCCCGTTCTACACTGCTGATCCAATCCATCCTATTTCGGACACGCCGCCGGTCGTCCCGACTGCGGGGGGTCCGCTCGCCGACCGCGGCACAGGGGCCGTATCGCCCCACTTGCCGCGTTTCTACGCCGGTCCAGCTTACGTTGTACAACGCCCGGTTATGCGTCGGGGCGTCTTGGGCCTTGCGAGAGCGCCGCACTGGCGTTCAACCTTCCTTCGTGGCACCGGGCTTGACCTCCGCCGGCACGTTCCGGAGCCGGGCGGGCGGGGGCGGGCCGGTGCGGCCGTCATGGGAGAGGACGCGGTGAGGCCCCCGCCCGGATGTCAGAGCGGGGGCCTCGATCGGGGCCGGAGCGCGCTCCGGTCCCTGGGGTCTCGTCGCGGTCGCTACTTGCCGGTTTCCTTCTCGTACGCCTTGAGGACCTCGTCGGTGGGGCCGTCCATCAGCAGCTCCCCCTTCTCCAGCCAGAGCACCCGGTCGCAGGTGTCCCTGATCGACTTGTTGCTGTGGCTGACCAGGAAGACCGTGCCGGCCTCCTTGCGCAGCTCACGGATGCGCTGCTCGGAGCGGATCTGGAACTTGCGGTCACCGGTGGCCAGCGCCTCGTCGATCATCAGGACGTCGTGGTCCTTGGCCGCCGCGATGGAGAACCGCAGCCGCGCTCCCATGCCGGAGGAGTAGGTGCGCATCGGCAGGGTGATGAAGTCGCCCTTCTCGTTGATCCCGGAGAAGTCGACGATGGACTGGTAGCGCTCCCGGATCTGCTCGCGCGACATGCCCATGGCCAGCCCGCCGAGGATCACATTGCGCTCCCCGGTCAGATCGCCCATCAGCGCGGCGTTGACGCCCAGCAGCGAGGGCTGGCCGTCGGTGTAGACATGGCCGCGCTCGGTGGGCAGCAGTCCGGCTATGGCCCGCAGCAGGGTCGACTTGCCGGAGCCGTTGGTGCCGATCAGCCCGATGGCCTCGCCGCGGTAGGCCGTGAAGGAGACCCCGCGCACCGCGTGGACCTCGCGCACACCGCGCTGCTGCTCGCCCTTCTTGCGCCGCAGAATCCGGCTGAGCGCCGCGGTCGCGCTGCCCCGGCCCCCACCGGCGCCATGGACCCGGTAGACGATGTGGACATCGTCGGCGATGACGGTGGGGATGCGTTCGGTGGTGTTCTCAGCCACGGCCATACCGCTCTTCAGCCTTCCAGAAGTACACAAAACCGAGGACGCCGAAGACGACCGCCCAGCCCAGTGCCAGGGCCCAGACGTGGTTCGGCAGGTTCTCGGAACCGTAGCCGTCGATCAGCGCGAAGCGGATCAGGTCCATGTAGACCGCCGCGGGGTTCCACTGGAGCACATCGGCGATCCAGGCCGGCTTGTCCTTGAGCATGATCGGGATGGAGAACATCACACCGGACGCGTACATCCAGGTCCGCATGATGAACGGCATCAGCTGGGCCAGGTCCGGCGTCTTGCTGCCGAGCCGGGCCATGATCAGTGCCAGACCGGTGTTGAAGGCGAACTGGAGCACCAGCGCGGGGAGCACCAGCAGCCAGGACAGCGAGGGGTAGCTGCCGAAGGCCATCACGATCGCCAGCAGCACCACCATCGAGAACAGCAGCTGCTGGAGCTGCTGGAGCGCGAAGGAGATGGGCAGCGAGGCGCGCGGGAAGTGGAGGGCCCGGACCAGTCCCAGGTTGCCCGAGATGGCCCGTACACCCGCCATCACCGAGCTCTGGGTGAAGGTGAAGACGAAGACACCGGTCACCAGGAACGGAACGAAGACATCATTGGACATGTCATCCTTCGTCCCGAGGATGAGTCCGAAGATCAGGTAGTAGACCAGCGCGTTGAGCAGCGGGGTCACCACCTGCCAGAGCTGGCCCAGCTTGGCCTTGCTGTACTGGGCCGTCAGCTTGGCCTGCGAGAAGGCCAGGATGAAGTGGCGCCGGCCCCAGAGCTGCCGGATGTAGTCGGCCAGTCCCGGGCGGGCGCCGCTGACCGAAAGACCGTGCTTGGCGGCGAGCTGCGCCGGGGACAGACCGTCGTCGGCCGATGGCCGGGCGGTCATCGTGATCGCACCGTCATGGGTTGTGTCACTCACAAGGGGATACTTTCGTCTTCGAGATGCGCGGCAGTGGGGGCGCGGCCCCGGACATCGCCGGAAACCCGGAGTGCGCCCGGAGCTCTCAAGGCCCAAGCTTGTCAGATCACCGGAGGACGGCCCAGTCGGGTGAGCCGCCGCACGGTGCGCCACTTCATCGGCCGCCGGGGTCCGCACGGTGTGCGGCGGCCCTCCCGTGCCGCCGGCGCTGCCGGCGGGGGGCGGCGGGGGGCGGCGGGCCAGGGTGAGGAGCACCCGGACGCCGGGGCAGCGGGGCACCAGCGGGGCGGGCGGATTGCGGCGCGCGGGCCGGACCCGGTCGCGGGCGGCCGTCCGGTGGTGGACCGCGCGCCGGAACGGGGCCGTCGTGGGACGGGACAGCGGCAGGTCCGAGCGGTGGCCGGGCATCCGGCCCGCGTCCGGCGCCCGCCGGGCGAGGCCGGTCTCCTCATGGGCGCGGAGGAACTCTCCGGGCGGCGGTCCGGCCTCGGCGATCACCGGGGTCCGGGTCCGTGCGGCGCCGGGGAAGGCCGTCACCCGTGAGGAGCGCGTCGGGTCGGCGGCGCGCAGCCTCGGGAGACGGCGGGGCCGGGCGCGGCCGGTGGCCTCGCCGGCGATCCGGAACGGGAGGACTCCCGGCTCCGGGTCGGCGGCGAGGGCCTCGCGCGCCGGCTCCGCGGGGCCGGCGGGGTCGGGCGGCAGTCCGTCGCCGTCCGGGACGAGCGGGGCGCCGGAGCCGGCCGGTCCGGACGCCCCGGTACCGGCGGTGCGCCCGCCGGGGGTGCCCGGGTTCCCGGGCGGCCCGACGGTGCGCGCGCCGGGCGGGAGGCCGCCGGAGCCGGTCACCGGGGTGCCGGCGCCGACGACGGACGCCCCGGCCCGGCCGCCCCTCCGCGCGGCGGCCGGGCCGAGCAGGGCGCGGGGATCATCGGGGCGGTCGCCCTTGGTGATGATCACCGCGCCCAGGGTGAGGGACGCGGTCACTTCAGCCTGCTGGAGGCGAGGATCGACACCAGGTGCAGCAGTGTCTGGACGACCGCGATACCGGCGAGGACCGCGATCCCGAGCCGGGTGAAGAACAGATCGCCCGAGACGGTGTCGAGCACCGCCATCACCAGGATGAACAGGCTCGCCTCGATCCCGCCGACGAGCCGGTGGAACTTGAGCGCGGCGGCGGCACGGCGGGCGAGCGCCAGGCCGGAGGAGCGGGGCACGGAGGCCTCGTCCTTGACCGCGGGCAGCCCGCTGCGCTGCCGGGCGACGTCGACCAGGTCGGTCTCCGCCTTGATCAGGATCGCGCCGAGGGCGGCGAGGGTGCCCAGGAAGGCCCACAGCCACTCGGGGCGGCCGGCGCCGAGGGCGTCGGCGCCGCGGACGCCGAAGCCGATCAGCAGCGCCGCCTCGCAGAGGTAGTGACCGATCCGGTCGAGATAGACCCCGGTGATCGAGGTCTGTCCGCGCCAGCGGGCGACCTCTCCGTCCACGCAGTCCAGCAGCAGATAGACCTGGAACAGCACGACCGCGAGGATCGCGCCGGTCAGCCCGGGGATCAGCAGGGCGGCGCCGCCGGCGACACCCACCACGATCATGAGGTAGGTGAGCTGGTTGGGCGTGATCCTGGTGTTGACCAGATACGGGTCGACGTGGAGCGAGATCTCCCGCATGTACAGGCGCCCGGCCCAGTGCTCGCCGCTGCGCCGGTCCTTCACTCCCTCCGGGTGAACGACCGGGCGGAGTTCAGCTACGGATGGTCTTGGCATAGTCGGCGTACGCGTCCCTGATCTGGTCGGTGGAGAGGTCGAGGTGCTCAAGGATGGTGAAGCGGCCCGGCCGGGTCTGCGGGGCGTACTCCACCGCTGCCACGAACTCGTCGGGGGAGAAACCGATTTCGTCGGGGAGCACCGGCAGTCCGTGCCGGCGCAGCACATCGGCGTAGAGACCGGACTCGTCGGCCGCTCCGCGCAGATGCATCGCGAAGGCCGCCCCCATGCCGACCTGTTCACCGTGGCTGGCGGCGCGCTGCGGGTACAGCAGGTCGAAGGCGTGGCTGATCTCGTGGCAGGCGCCGGACGACGGGCGGGTGTCCCCGCTGATCGACATGGCGATGCCGGTGATGACCAGGGACTCGGCGAGGACGGTGAGGAAGTCGTCGTCGGCGATGCCGCCGGGGTGGCGCAGCACGGACTCCCCCGCCGCGCGGGCCATGGCGGCGGCGAGTCCGTCGACGGGCTCGTCGATGACCCGGTGGGAGAGTTCCCAGTCGGCGATGGCGGAGAGGTTGGAGATCGTGTCGCCGATGCCGGAGCGGATGAACCGGGCCGGGGCGTCGCGGATGACATCGAGGTCGATGACCATGGCGATGGGCGTGGGGACGCCGTAGGAGCCGCGGCCGTTGTCGTTGTCGAGGGTGGCGACCGGTGAGCAGATGCCGTCGTGGGCGAGGTTGGTGGCGACCGAGACCATCGGCAGCCCGAGGCGGGCCGCCGCGTACTTGGTCACGTCGATGATCTTGCCACCGCCGAGGCCGACCACCGCGTCGTACCGCTGGCCCTTGATGGCGTCGGCGAGCCGGACGGCGGAGTCGATGGTGCCGTCGGCGACCTCGTACCAGTCGGCGCCGGGCAGCACCGGCGCCAGCTTCTCTCGCAGCGTCCGGCCGGAGCCGCCGCTCATCGCGACGGCGAGCTTGCCGGACGCCGAGATCCGCTGGTCGGCGAGGAGGCCGGCCAGATCGTCCAGCGCGCCCCGGCGGATGTCGACGACGACCGGCGACGGGATGAGCCGGGTCAGTACTGGCACGCGATCTCACGGCCCTTCGCGAGGTCGTCGTGGTTGTCGATCTCCACCCAGGTGACCTCGCCGATGGGGGCCACGTCCACGGTGAAGCCGCGGTTGACCAGCTCCTGGTAGCCGTCCTCGTAGTAGAGGTCGGGGTCGCGCTCGAAGGTGGCCTTGAGCGCGTCGGCCAGTTCCTCGGCGGCCTCGGGCTCGATGAGGGTGACACCGATGTACTCGCCGGTGGCCCCGGCGGGGTCCATGAGCTTGGTGATCCGGCGCACTCCGAGGCCGTCCTCGGTGATCACCTTCATCTCCTCGTCGGCGAGCTGCTTCACCGTGTCGAGGGCGAGGATGATCTTCTTGCCCTCGCCGCGGGCGGCGAGCAGGGTGCGCTCGACGGAGACCGGGTGGACGGTGTCGCCGTTGGCGAGGATGACTCCGCGCTTGAGGACGTCACGGGCGCACCACAGGGAGTAGGCGTTGTTCCACTCCTCCGCCTTGTCGTTCTCCACCAGGGTGAGCTTGAGGCCGTAGGTGGCCTCCAGCTCGGCCTGGCGTGCGTAGACGGCCTCCTTGCGGTAGCCGACGACGATCGCGACCTCGGTGAGGCCGATCTCGGCGAAGTTGGCGAGGGTCAGATCGAGGACGGTCTTCGCGACTCCGTCCTTCTCAGGGCCTACGGGCACGAGGGCCTTCGGGAGCGTGTCGGTGTAGGGGCGAAGACGCCGTCCGGCACCGGCGGCCAGGACAAGGCCGATCATGCGGGTTCTCCTTCGTCATGTACGGCGGGTGCGGAGGAGGACACCCAGAAGCGGATGCTCTCCACCAGCACCACGAGAGCGACGATGACGGCCAGGGCCGTCAGCGCGGTGGTGAAATCGGTGGCGGCCATCAGGGCGGCCAGCAGGGCGACGGCCGTGATCCGGCCCTCGTGTCCGCCGATCACCCGCACCAGCCACTGCGGGGGCGCACCCGTTCCCCCCCGGATGCGGTAGACCGTGTCGTAGTGATGGTAGGCGACGGCCGAGACCAGCCCGAAAGCCGCCGGGAGGGCGCCGGGGGTGTCCGCGCGGACCGCGAGGGCCAGTACGGCTCCGTACTCGGCGGCCCGGAACACCGGCGGGACGAGCCAGTCGAGCGCTCCCTTGAGGGGGCGGGCGACGGCGAGGCCCGAGGTGATCACGTACACCGCGGCGGCGAGCACGGGCCAGGGCGACCCGTACTCGGCGAGGGCGGCGGTCGCCACGAGCGCGCCGCCGCCGATGAGGGCGATGACGGGCGGGGCCATGGCGGGCAGCGGCCGGACCAGCGGGCGCCCGGCGCGGGCGACGGCCTGCGCGAGGGGCCCGGAGTCGGCGAGGTCGGCCAGCGCCCCGGCGGCCCGGTCGGTCCGCCGCGCCCTGCGGGTCAGCGAGCGGAGCAGCCGGCCGGCCGTGGTGTAGCAGGCGGCGAAACCGCAGCCGACGAGGAGTGCCCAGAAGACGATCCTCGGAGTGGTGAGGGCGGTCAGCACGGCGATCATGGCCCAGCGCTCGCCGATGGGGAGCACGATCATCCGGCGCACCCAGACCGTCCAGCCGACGCTGTCGAGCTTGTCGGAGAGGGCGGCGGTGGGGCTGGTGTTGGAGACCGCGTCGTGGTTGGCCTCGTTGAAGGAGAAGTCCACGACATGGCGGCAGGTCTGGAGGACCATCGCGCCGAGCGCCAGGGCCCAGACGTCGTCACCGCCCCGGGCGGCGCCCAGGGCGAGGCCCGCGTAGTAGGCGTACTCCTTGGCGCGGTCGAAGGTGGCGTCCAGCCAGGCGCCCAGCGTGGAGTACTGGAGGGAGTAGCGGGCGAGCTGCCCGTCGGCGCAGTCCAGGACGAAGGAGAGGAGCAGCAGCACGCCGGCCGCGACGAAGCCGCCCCGGGTCCCGGTGGCCGCGGCTCCGGCCGCGATCAGCGCGGTGATCAGGGACGCGGTGGTGACCTGGTTGGGGGTGAAGCCCCGGCGGGCGCACCAGCGGGCGAGATGGCGCGAGTAGGGGCTGACGCAGTGGGTGGTGAAGAAGCCGTCCCGGGCCTTGACCGAGGAGCGCAGCCGTACGGCCTCGTCGTCGACGGCGGCGACGGACTGCCGGGCCTCGTTGCGGGCCTGGGGGTCGCCGGGCACGGTGGCGACGAGCGAGCCCAGCTCGGGCCGGTGCACGGCGGTGCCCTGCTCGCCGAGGGCACCGGCGAGCGCGTCGGGCACCACGGTGTCGTCGCCGGCCGTGGCGTCGAGCGCCCGGGCGAGGGCGGCCCGGGCCTCGGGCCGGGCGGTCACCGCGCCGGGGACGGCCGCGGCGGGGAAGCGGGGGTCGGTCAGCGCGAGCCGGAGCGAGTGGACGTGTCCGACGAAGCGCGCGTCGACGACGGCGACCCGGTCGGCGGCCGGTACGGCGGCGATCAGCTCGGCCGTGCGGCCGGCTCCCGGGGAGACCCGTACGTCGAAGCCCAGCGACCGCAGATCGGCCTCAAGCGACGATCCGGGCACGGGCGGACCGGTGAGGATGGCGGTCGACAGGCGAACTCACTCCTTGGAACCGAGAGGTGTGGGAGCGCGACGGCGCGGCCCGTCGCACGGGCGGCAGCACATCGGCTGAGGCTTCGGCAGAGGCTATCGGATGCCCTCAGAGGGGAGTTCACTGGCCGTTTACGCCCCGATCGGGCACCGATCACCGTGACAGCGCCCCGAGAGAGGGCCCGGCCGGAGATCATCATCGTCGATCGGTGCCCGGCCCACCAAACCGCCCCGGGCCGGGCCCGGGCTCCCGGCCCGGGGGCCGGATCGCGCCGGATGGGCGAGCGGTGCCCGGGAACCCGGGCCCGGCGGATTCCGGAAGGCAGGCTCTAGGGTGGCGGTCATGACTTGGCTGATCACAGGTGGAGCGGGGTACATCGGCGCGCATGTGACGCGGGCGATGGCGGAGGCCGGCGAGCGGGTCGTCGTGCTGGACGACATGTCGTCGGGGGTCGCCGAGCGGCTGCCCGAGGGGATGGCGGTGGTACGGGGGACGGTGCTGGACCGGGAGCTGCTGGACCGTGTCCTCGCGGAGCACGAGGTCACCGGCGTGGTGCATCTCGCGGCGAAGAAGCAGGTCGGGGAGTCGGTGGAGCAGCCGCTGCGCTACTACCGGGAGAATGTGCACGGGCTGACCGTGCTGCTGGACGCGGTCGTCGCCGCGGGGGTGCGCAGCTTCCTCTTCTCGTCGTCGGCGGCGGTGTACGGGGTGCCCGAGCTGGACGTGATCCCGGAGACGGCGCCCTGTGTGCCGATCAACCCCTACGGCGAGACCAAGCTGGCCGGCGAGTGGCTGGTGCGGTCGGCGGGCCGGGCCCACTCCCTGTCCACGGCCTGTCTGCGCTACTTCAACGTGGCGGGCACGGCCGCGCCCGAGCTGGCGGACACCGGGGTGTTCAACATCATTCCGATGTTCTTCGACCGGATCACCCGGGGCGAGGAGCCGAGGATCTTCGGTGACGACTATCCGACCCCGGACGGCACCTGTGTCCGCGACTACATCCATGTCGCGGATCTCGCCGACGCGCATCTCACGGTGGCCCGCAGGCTCGCCGGCCAGGACGGCCCCGGGGACCTCACGGTGAACATCGGCCGGGGCGGCGGGGTCTCGGTGCGCGAGCTGGCGACCCTGGTGGGCGAGGTCACCGGGCGCCCGGTGGAGCCGGTGGTCGAGCCGCGCCGCCCGGGGGACGCGGCGCGGGCGGTCGCGTCGGTGGACCTGATCGCGAAGGAGCTCGGCTGGTCGGCCTCGCGGGGGGTCCGCGAGATGGTCGAGTCGGCCTGGCGGGGGTGGTGCCTGCGCCACCCCGGCGCCGGCGCGCGCTGATCCCCGAACCGCCCTGCGCGATGATCGCACCACGACTGACCTGCGGATCGTTTCCGCAGGTCAGGCGATATGACAACGGTGTTCAGTGCCGTGTTGCCCATACCCCCCTCCCGTAGTTCACTGAGGTCGCGGAACAGATCGATTTCCGATGACTTCCGACGAGCTGGAGGAGTTCTCGATGGGGGCTGGGCACGATCACGGACACACGCACGGCGGGCCGCCGCCGACCGGTACCGCCGCCGCGGCCTACCGGGGGCGGCTGCGCATAGCGCTGACCATCACACTGAGCGTGATGGTCCTGGAGATAGTCGGCGGGGTCGTCACGGGCTCCCTGGCGCTGGTCGCCGACGCGGCCCATATGGCGACGGACGGCATCGGCCTCGCCATGGCGCTGCTCGCGATCCACTTCGCGAACCGGCCGCCCAGCACCAACCGCACCTTCGGCTTCGCCCGGGCGGAGATCCTCGCGGCGCTCGCCAACTGTCTCCTGCTGCTGGGCGTCGGCGGCTATGTGCTGTACGAGGCGGTGCAGCGGTTCATCACCCCGACCGAGACCGAGGGCGGGCTGACGATCGTCTTCGCCCTCGTGGGCCTGATCGCCAATGTGATCTCGCTCTCGCTGCTGATGCGCGGGCAGAAGGACAGCCTGAATGTGCGCGGCGCCTATCTGGAGGTGCTCAACGACGCGCTCGGCTCGGTCGCCGTCCTGATCTCGGCGACGATCATCCTCACCACCGGCTGGCAGGCGGCCGACCCGATCGCCTCGCTGGTCATCGGCCTGATGATCGTGCCGCGCACGGTGAAGCTGCTGAGGGAGACGCTGAACGTGCTCCTGGAGGCGGCTCCCAAGAACGTCGACATGGCCGAGGTGCGGACCCACATCCTGGAGCTGGAGGGAGTGGAGGACGTCCACGATCTGCACGCGTGGACGATCACCTCGGGGATGCCGGTACTTTCCGCTCATGTGGTGGTGAGCCAGAATGTGCTGAACTCCGTCGGCCACGAGAGGATGCTGCACGATCTGCAGGGCTGCCTGGGCTCCCACTTCGACGTGGAGCACTGCACCTTCCAGCTGGAACCCGTCGGCCACGCGGAACACGAGGCCAGCCTCTGCCACTGAGACCGTGGCGGCGGCGCCGGCGGAGTTGCGGATCGGACAAGCAGCTTTTGTACGGCAGACTGGGCAGGGCCCCTCAGGGCGAGGACCACAGCGAAGGATGGTTATGCCGAGCTCACCGACCTCATCGGCCACCGCCAGCGGCGTGTCGAACGGTGCACCACAAGCGATTCTGCTCGAACTGGTCGACGAAGACGGCACCACCATCGGCACCGCGGAGAAGCTCACCGCCCACCAGGCCCCGGGGCAGCTGCACCGGGCGTTCTCGGTGTTCCTCTTCGACGAGCGGGGGCGGCTGCTGCTCCAGCGCCGCGCGCTGGAGAAGTACCACTCCCCCGGTGTCTGGTCGAACACCTGCTGCGGCCACCCCTACCCCGGTGAGGCGCCCTTCGCCGCCGCCGCCCGGCGGACGTACGAGGAGCTGGGTCTTTCGCCCTCGCTGCTCGCGGAGGCGGGCACGGTCCGCTACAACCACCCGGACCCCGCGTCGGGCCTGGTGGAGCAGGAGTACAACCACCTCTTCGTCGGGCTGGTGCAGGCTCCGCTGCGGCCCGATCCGGAGGAGGTCGGCGAGACCGCCTTCGTGACCCCCGACGAGCTGGCCGAGCGGCACGGCTCGGCCCCGTTCTCGGCGTGGTTCATGACGGTGCTGGACGCCGCCCGCCCGGCGATCAGGGAGCTGACGGGACCGGCCGGAGGCTGGTGACGCGCACCGGGGGCGCCACGGGGCTCAGCCGGGCCCCGCGGCACCCCCGGCCCGCGGCCCGGGCAGCAGCGGCAGCTCGGCCCAGACGACCTTCCCGCCCCCCGCCGTGTGCTCGACGTCGTGGGCGCCGCCCGCGCCCCGGGTGATCTCCCGGACGAGGAGCAGCCCCCGGCCGCCGGTCTGCCGCCAGTCCGACTCCAGGGCCCGGGGCCGGCAGGGGTGGTCGTCCTCCACCGAGACGCGGACGGTGCCGGTGCGGACGGCGACTTCGAGGGCCAGCTCCGGCGAGAGCGGGGCGGCGTGTCTCACGGCGTTGGTGACCAGCTCCGAGACGATCAGCAGCAGGCCCTCGACGGTCTCGTCCCCGGCCGGTACGCCCTGGCGGCGCAGCAGCTCCCGGACCGCGTGCCGGGCCCGGGGCACCGAGACCTCGACGGCCGGAGCGGTGAATCTCCACACTCCCTCGTACGACAGTGGCCGGGCGGGCACTCTCCCGCGGCTCTCCATGGCTCCGGCACCCACCCTCGTTCGACTGCCACTGACCTCTGGGTGACGAGTGTTGGCAGTGTCCCGCTCCGGTCCGGGTCAGTGAGCAGAAGTCGGCACCAATCGACATCTTCTGACCGGGTGCGTAGGACAGGGGCAGGACTCCGCGACTGGTCCTGATCTTCTGATGGCCCTATCCGCTGATGGCCGTTCCACGCGCCGCCGGTGCCGGGACGCCCTCGGCCGCCGGGGTCAGGAGCGGTGGCCCGGCGGGGCGGCTCCGGGGTCCGCCGGCCCGGCCGGCTCGGCGACCAGACCGACGATCCGGCGCCCGCCGAGGCCGATGGCGATCAGTCCGAGACCGTCGAAGAGCAGCGCCAGCGAGAAGAAGAGCCCGAGGACATAGCGGCTGCTCTCCGGCCAGTTCCCCAGCACCAGGATGCCCAGCAGCACCCCGAACGCGCCCTGGAAGAGCATCCAGCCGAACTGCGGCCCGCGCACCACCAGGGAGCCCACCAGCCGGAAGAGCCCGCCCGTGAGGAAGAGCAGCGCGGCGAAGAGGGTGAGGGCCTCCGCCGAACCCTCGGGGTGGCGGATGACGACGACGCCCGCGGCGATGTTCAGGGCGGCCACCACCACGGCCAGCCAGAAGAAGTCGCTGCCGCGCGACTGGACGGCGTGGACCAGGCCCACCACCCCGCCGACCAGCAGCAGCCAGCCGAAGAGCAGCATCGAGGTGAGGGTGGCGACCCCGGTGTAGATCAGGCCCACGAGCCCGGCGATCACCAGGATCACACCGAGGGCGGCCAGCAGGCCGAAACCCCGCTTCAGCGCTCTGGGCTCCTGCGTGGGACCGGCCATCGCTTCCTCCTCGCCAGCTCCCCCGCGTACCCCCGCTCCCGATCGTAGGTCCGGCGGCGCCGGATAGCATCCGGCGCATGGAGCAGCCGCAGCCGGTACCTCGCCTGACACACACCGTGACGGACGGTGTCGCCACCGTGGTCATCAGCAATCCCGCCAAGCGGAACGCGATGACCGCCGAGATGTGGGGCGCGCTGCCCGCGCTGCTGGGGGCGCTCGCCGCGGACCCCGCCGTACGGGCCCTGGTGCTCACCGGCGACGGGCCGGTGTTCTGCGCCGGGGCGGACATCTCCTCGCTCGGCCGGCCCGGGGCGGACGGTCTGCTCCCGCAGGATCTCGCGGTCCGTGCCGAGGAGGCGCTCGCGGCGTTCCCCCGGCCGACGGTGGCGGCCGTGCGCGGCTACTGCGTGGGCGGCGGCTGTCAGCTCGCCGCCGCGTGCGATCTGCGGTTCGCGGAGGAGGGCGCGCGGTTCGGGGTGACCCCGGCGAAGCTCGGGATCGTCTATCCGGGCTCCTCCACCCGGCGCCTGGTCGCGCTGACCGGCCCCTCCGCGGCCAAGTATCTGCTGTTCTCCGGGGAGTTGATCGACACCGGGCGGGCGCTGCGCACCGGTCTGGTGGACGAGGTGCTCCCCGCCGGCGAACTGGACGCCCGGGTCGCGGCGTTCACCGCTGTCCTGGTGGCGCGCTCGGGGCTGACCCAGACGGCGGCCAAGGAGTTCGCGTCGGGGCGGCGGGACCGGGACGAGCACTGGGACCGGCAGGCGGCCGGGCAGGGGGCGCCGGGCGGCGACACCGCCGAGGGCATCGCCGCCTTTCTGGAGCGGCGCGCCCCGCGCTTCACCTGGCGGGGGTGAGAAAGGGCGGGGGCGGCGGGCGGGGCGTCCCGCCGCCCGGGCGCCCGTTCCCGGCCGTCTCCCGGGGAATACCCTTCCGGGGACAGCCGAGCCGTTGGAAAGGTGCTGGACCATGATCTCCGAGCCGCTGGACCCCATGGCGCGGGCGGGCCGCCGCTGCCACGACACGCTCAACGCGATGCACGCGACGAGCTACTTCTCGCCCGACCTGGGGAAGGAACTGGCCGGGATCGGGATATCCGACGCCGTCGCACCGCTGATCCTCACCCGGGCCGCGCCGCTGGGACCGGTCGGGCCCGGGGCGGTCGCGGCCGTCTTCTACAACTACAACCCCGCCCGGATCGCGCGGTATCTGCCCGCCGCGTGGGAGACCGCGTCCCCCCAGGAGGTGCTCCGGGCCCGGCTGCGGGCGGTGGACACCACGCTGCGGCGGCTGCTCGGCGACGAGGTCCTCGCCTCCGACGGACTCGCGGAGGCGGCGGAGCTGGCGCTGCGTGCCGCCGAGGGGTGCCGTCCGCACGCCCGCCCGCTGTACGCGGCCCACGCGGAGCTGCCGGTGCCCGGCGAGCCGCACCTCGCGTACTGGCACGCCGCCACGCTGCTCCGGGAACACCGGGGCGACGGGCATGTCGCCGCGCTGCTCGCCCTGGGGCTGGACCCGCTGGAGGCCCTGGTGAGCCACACCGCGACGGGCCGGGGGCTGCCGCCCCGGCTGCTCCTGGCCACCCGGGGCTGGGAGCGGTCCGACTGGGAGGCGGCCCAGGAGCGGCTGCGCGACCGCGGACTGCTGCACCCGGAGGGCGAGCTGACCCGGGACGGCGTCCGTCTCCGGGAGGAGCTGGAGGAGTTGACGGACCGGCTGGGCCGGGAGCCGTACGACCACCTGGGCGCGGAGGGCGTGGCCCGGCTGACGGAGCTGGGCAGGGGGTTCCTGCACCGGGCGGCGGCGGCCGGGGCCTTCCCCGACGAGGTCGCCGCCCGGGCCTGAGAACCGGCCGGGAGGCGGGGGCGCCGAAGCGGGAGCGGGGGCGATCCGGCCCGGGGGCGGTGCGGGGGGACCGGGGTGCGCGACATCGCCCGCGCTCACCCGGCACAATGCAGTCTCCAGCACAGCCAGCAGGAGAAGGCGAGTCGGGGAATCGTGACGACGTCCATCGAAGGCAGGATCGCCGGGGAACTCGGCGTACGGGAGCGGCAGGTCAGGGCGGCCGTCGAGCTGCTCGACGGCGGATCGACGGTGCCGTTCATCGCGCGCTACCGCAAAGAGGCGACCGAGACGCTCGACGACGCGCAGTTGCGCGCGCTGGAGGAGCGGCTGCGCTATCTGCGGGAACTGGAGGAGCGGCGGACCGCGATCCTGGAGTCGGTGCGCGAGCAGGGCAGGCTGGACGACGCGCTGGAGGCGCGGATTCGGGCCGCCGACACCAAGGCGCGGCTGGAGGACATCTATCTGCCCTTCAAGCCCAAGCGGCGCACCAAGGCCCAGATCGCCCGGGAGGCGGGGCTCGAACCGCTGGCCGAGGGGCTCCTCGGCGATCCGTCGGTGGAGCCGCTCGTCGCGGCGGCGGCCTTCGTGGGTCCGGACCGGGGGGTGGCCGATCCGGCCGCGGCCCTGGAGGGGGCGAGGGCGATCCTCACCGAGCGGTTCTCGGAGGACGCCGATCTGATCGGCGAACTGCGCGAGCGGATGTGGACCCGGGGCCGGCTCTCGGCGAGGGTCCGGGACGGCAAGGAGGAGGCGGGCGCGAAGTTCGCCGACTACTTCTCCTTCGCCGAGCCGTTCACCGCGCTCCCCTCCCACCGGGTGCTGGCCATGCTCCGGGGCGAGAAGGAGGATGTGCTCGATCTGGCGCTGGAGCCCGAGGAGGCACCCGCCGAGGGCCCCACCGCCTACGAGTCCATGGTGGCCCGGCGCTTCGGCGTGGCCGCGCGGGGGCGCCCGGCCGATCCCTGGCTCGCGGACACCGTCCGCTGGGCCTGGCGGACCCGGATTCTGGTGCACCTGGGGATCGATCTGCGGATGCGGCTGCGCACCGCGGCGGAGGACGAGGCGGTACGGGTCTTCGCGTCCAACCTCCGGGATCTGCTGCTCGCCGCGCCGGCCGGCACCCGGGCCACCCTGGGCCTGGACCCCGGTTTCCGTACGGGGGTGAAAGTGGCGGTCGTCGACGCGACGGGCAAGGTCGTCGCCACGGACACCATCCATCCCCATGTCCCGGCGAACCGGTGGGACGAGGCGCTGACGAGGCTGGCCCGGCTCGCCCGGGAGCACTCGGTCGACCTGGTCGCCATCGGCAACGGCACGGCGTCGCGCGAAACCGACCGGCTCGCCGCCGAGCTGATCACCCGCCACCCGGAGCTGAACCTCACCAAGGTGATGGTCTCGGAGGCGGGCGCTTCGGTGTACTCGGCGTCCGCGTTCGCCTCGCAGGAGCTGCCCGGTCTCGACGTGTCGCTGCGGGGCGCCGTCTCCATCGCCCGCAGGCTCCAGGACCCGCTGGCGGAGCTGGTGAAGATCGACCCCAAGTCGATCGGGGTCGGCCAGTACCAGCACGATCTGGCGGAGGTGAAGCTCTCGCGCTCGCTCGACGCGGTCGTCGAGGACTGCGTGAACGGTGTGGGGGTGGATGTGAACACCGCGTCCGCGCCGCTGCTCTCCCGGGTCTCCGGCATCGGCGCCGGGCTCGCCGAGAACATCGTCGCCCACCGGGACGCCCATGGTCCCTTCCGCTCCCGGCGGGCGCTGAAGGATGTGTCGCGGCTCGGCCCGAAGGCGTACGAGCAGTGCGCGGGCTTTCTCCGCATCCGCGACGGCGACGACCCGCTGGACGCGTCCAGCGTGCACCCGGAGTCGTACCCCGTGGTGCGGCGGATGGCGAAGGCCACGGGGGGCGGTGTCGCGTCGCTGGTGGGGAACACCGGGGTGCTGCGGTCGCTGAGGCCCGGGGACTTCGTGGACGAGAGCTTCGGGCTGCCGACGGTGACCGACATCCTGCGGGAGCTGGAGAAGCCGGGGCGCGACCCGAGGCCCGCCTTCCGGACGGCCACCTTCAAGGAGGGGGTCGAGAAGATCGGCGATCTGGCCTCCGGGATGGTGCTCGAAGGGGTGGTGACCAATGTCGCGGCCTTCGGGGCCTTTGTGGATGTGGGGGTCCACCAGGACGGGCTGGTGCATGTGTCGGCCATGTCCAGGAGCTTTGTGAAGGACCCGCGGGATGTGGTGAAGCCGGGGGATGTGGTGAGGGTGAAGGTGCTGGAGGTGGACATCCCGCGGAAGCGGATTTCGCTGACGCTGCGGCTGGAGGATGAGGTGGCGGGGGCGCCGAAGCGGGAGCGGGAGCGCGAGCGCGGGGGGCGTCCGCAGCAGAGGGTCCGGGGTGGGGGTGGGGGTGGCGCCCGGCAGGCCCCTCCGCAGGGAGGCGGCGCGATGGCGGACGCCCTCCGCCGCGCGGGCCTGACCAACCCCCGCCCCTGAGCCCACGAAAGCCTCCACCCGGCGCTTGAGGACGAACCCGGGCAAACCGAGCCCGTCCGGGGGCACCTCCCAGAGGCAGCTCTGGGGGAGATCGAGGACGGACCCTGTGCCACAGGACCCCGCACCCTGCGGGCCACGGTCGGGGGCCGGCCCCCGAACCCCCGCTCCTCAAACGCCGGAGGGGCTGGTTCTTGTGCCTCGGCTCGCCTGGAGGGGCTTGGGTGGGCGGCCCAATCGCCGGTGGGTCCGGGGTGGTGCGCCTCGGCTCCCCGGCAGGGCTGAGCAAACGCAGCCCGTCCGGGGGCACCTCCCAGAGGCAGCTCTGGGGGAGATTGAGGACGGACCCCGCACCACAGGCGCCCCCGCGCAGTGCGGCCCAATCGCCGGAGACGCCGAGGTGGGCCGGCTCGGGGCAGCCCGGCGGCCCGGGCCCGCTGACCCGCTCAGGGCTCACCCCTCGGAGAGCCTCCCGGCCGAAACCGTGACGCGTCGGGTGGTGTGGACCGCCTCCAGCATGCGGCGGTCGTGGGTGACCAGCAGCAGCGTCCCGGTGTAGGAGTCGAGCGCCGACTCCAACTGCTCGATCGCGGGCAGATCGAGGTGGTTGGTGGGCTCGTCCAGGACGAGGAGATTGACCCCCCTCCCCTGGAGCAGCGCCAGCGCCGCGCGGGTGCGCTCCCCCGGCGAGAGGGTCGTCGCCGGGCGCAGCACATGCGCCGCCTTCAGGCCGAACTTGGCCAGCAGGGTCCGCACCTCCGCCGGCTCCGTCTCGGGGACGGCCGCGCAGAACGCGTCGAGCAGGGTCTCGGGGCCGTGGAACAGCCCCCGGGCCTGGTCGATCTCCCCGACCACCACCCCGGGCCCCAGCGACGCCGCCCCCGAGTCCAGCGGGAGCCGGCCCAGCACCGCGGCGAGCAGGGTGGACTTGCCGGAGCCGTTGGCCCCGGTGATGGCGATCCGGTCGGCCCAGTCGATCTGGAGCGAGACGGGCCCGAGGCGGAAGTCCCCGCGCCGCACCTCGGCCTCGCGCAGGGTCGCCACGACCGCCCCGGAGCGCGGAGCCGCGGCGATCTCCATCCGCAGCTCCCACTCCTTGCGGGGCTCCTCGACGGTGTCGAGCCGCTCGATCATGCGCTGGGTCTGGCGCGCCTTGGCCGCCTGCTTCTCGCTCGTCTCCCCGCGGAACGCGCGGACGTGCTTGTCGTTGTCGCTCGCCTTGCGGCGCGCGTTCCGGACGCCCTTGTCCATCCAGCCGCGCTGCATCCGGGCCCGGCCCTCCAGGGCGGACTTCCGGTCCGCGTACTCCTCGAACTCCTCGCGGGCGTGGGCCCTGGCCCGCTCCCGCTCCTCCAGATAGGACTCGTAGCCGCCGCCGAAGGCGCTGACGCTCTGCTGGGCGAGGTCGAGTTCGAGGATCTTGGTGACCGTGCGGCTGAGGAACTCGCGGTCGTGGCTGACGACGACCGTACCGGCGCGCAGCCCCCGGACGAAGGACTCCAGACGGTCCAGGCCGTCCAGGTCGAGATCGTTGGTGGGCTCGTCCAGGAGGAAGACGTCGTAGCGGGAGAGGAGCAGCGAGGCGAGGCCCGCGCGGGCCGCCTGGCCGCCGGAGAGGGCGGTCATCGGCAGATCGAGGCCCACGGTGAGGCCGAGTGCCGCCGCGGTCTCCTCGGCGCGCTCGTCGAGGTCGGCGCCGCCGAGGGCGAGCCAGCTCTCCAGACCGGTGGCGTAGGCGTCGTCCGCGCCGGGGGCGCCGTCGACCAGCGCGGCGGTCGCCTCGTCCAGGGCGCTCTGGGCGTCGGCGACGCCGGTCCGCCGGGCGAGGAATCCCCGGACGGTCTCACCGGGCCGGCGCTCCGGCTCCTGGGGCAGATGGCCGACGCTCGCGGCGGGCGGGGAGAGCCTCAGCTCGCCCCGCTCGGGCCGTTCGAGCCCGGCGAGGAGCCGCAGGAGCGTGGACTTCCCGGCTCCGTTGACACCGACGAGACCGATCACATCGCCGGGCGCGACCACGAGGTCGAGCCCGGTGAAGAGGGAGCGGTCGCCGTGGCCCGCGGCGAGATCCTTGGCGACGAGAGTGGCAGTCATCAGACCGCCGATTCTAGGGCCTCCCGTCCGGCCGGCCGCCGGGCACCGGGACCGCCGGCGCCCTCCTCGTGGCGGCGCGCGTTCGCTACGGTCCCCTCATGAGCGGCGATGTGATCGTGGTGGGCGGCGGGGTCAGCGGGCTCGTGACCGCCGTGGTGCTGGCGGAGCGCGGCCGGCGGGTGCGGGTGCGGACCCGCGAGGAGCCGGCGGGGACGACCTCGTCGGTGGCGGGCGGGCTGTGGTGGCCGTACCGGATCGAGCCCCGGGAGCAGGTCGCCCGCTGGTCGGTGGCGACGCTGCGGGTGTACGAGGAGTTCGCGCGGCGCCCGGACGAGACGGGGGTGCGGCTGGTCGCCGGGGTGATGGCCGAGCAGCCGCTCGCGGGCCTCGGACCGTGGGCGGCCGGGGCCGGAGTGCGGGCGGCGCGCCCCGGTGAGCTGCCCGGCGGGCACACCGAGGGGGTACGGGCCAGGGTGCCGCTCGTGGACATGCCGGCCCACCTGGGGTGGCTGCGGCGGCGGCTGGAGGCCGCGGGCGGCTCGGTGGAGGTGCGGCCGGTGCGCTCGCTCGCCGAGGCCGCCGCGTCGGCGGGCGCGGTGGTGAACTGCGCGGGACTCGGCGCCCGGCGGCTCGCGTCCGACGCGGGGCTGCGGCCGGTCCGGGGCCAGTTGGTGCTGGTGGAGAACCCGGGGGTGACGGAGTGGTTCGTCCTCGCGGACGGGGCGTCGGAGCGGACCACCTATCTGCTGCCGCAGCCGGGGCGGCTGATCCTGGGCGGCACGGCCGAGGAGGGGGCGTGGGGTCTGGAACCGGTCCCCGCGACGGCGGAGGCGATCGTGGCGCGCTGTGCCCGGCTGTGGCCCGAGGTGGCGTCGGCCCGTGTCCTGGGCCACCGGGTGGGGCTGCGTCCGGCCCGCCCGGCGGGGGTGCGCATCGAGCGCGAGACCCTGCCGGACGGCGGTGTGGTGATCCACAACTACGGGCACGGGGGCGCGGGTGTGACAGTGGCCTGGGGGTGCGCCCGCGCGGCGGCGGATCTGGTGCCGGAGGGCTGAGCGCGGGGCGGCCCGTCAGTGCAGCGGCGGGCGGGGGCCCTCGGCCCGGTCCCCCGGCGACGGCGGGCGGGGCTCGCGGGGGCGGCGGTGGGACGACCCGTACTCCAGTCGGGACAGAAACCAGCAGACCGCCAGGAATCCCACGAAACCCACGGTGAGCAGCAGGATCAGCCAGCCGTTCGGAACGAAGAGGATGAAGAGGGCAGAGAGGACGATGGCGAGCAGGGTGGCGGCCACGCCCGGGGCGGCCTTCCAGCGGAATGACATGCGGTGCTCCCCCGGTTCGCGGTGCGTCGATCGGTGCCGGCCGGCCCGGCACCGGCCGTCGCCGGCCCGTCGTCAGGTCCGGCTGATCCCTTCGACGCGGCGCACCGGGCCGGCGGTTGCGGACGCGCGGAGCCGGCGGGCGCTCCCGCCGGCTCCGCGCCGGCTGGGCCGTCTCTCCCGGATCGGGCCGGGGCTCGCGAGCCCCGGCACCGGCGGGCACCGCCGCGCTGTCGTCGGTCGCCCACGCTCCGCGTGCTCTCCCTCCCCCGCCTCGCGGTCCACGGCACCGGGCCCCGCTCACCGGCCGTACGGCACCGTGCGACTGCGACGGGTATCCGGAGCTGGAGTGGAGCAGCGGGGACCGCTCCGGCACAGCGCGGATCGACGACAACGGGCGCCCGTTCCGCACCAGCGCGGTGCGGGACGGACCCGTCCACGAGTACGACACCGGCACCGGCGGCTGGGCGCGGACCGGGCCGGCGGGGGAGTCCTGACGCCGGGCCCGATCCGATCCGGGAGAAACTCCCTACTCCTCCTTCTCGGGCGGCTCCGGCTCCTCGTACTTGATGCCCACCGGGTCCCGCCCGTCCGCCGGACCCGTTCCCGGGCCGATCCGGATCTCGAAGCCCCCGTCGTACTTCTCGTGTCCCGCGATCACCGCGGACTCCACCATCTCGGTGCCCATCTCCCCGCGCACGATCAGCGGGTCGTGGCGCAGATCACGCATGAGGGCCACACACATGCCCACCATCACGATCACGAAGGGCGCGGCGACCAGGATGGTGAGGTTCTGGAGTCCCGCCAGCGCGTCGCCCTCGCCGTTGCCGATCAGCAGCATGATCGCGGCGACGGCGCCCGTCACCACACCCCAGAAGACGACAACGAGCCGGGAGGGCTCGAAGGTGCCCTTCTGCGAGAGGGTGCCCATGACGACCGACGCCGCGTCCGCGCCGGAGACGAAGAAGATCCCGACGAGGACCATCACCAGCAGGCTCATGGCGGTGGCGATCGGGTACTGCTGGAGCACCGCGAAGAGCTGGCCCTCGGGGGTGGCCTCCTTGCCGAGCTGGTTGTTCTCCTGGAGCTTCATCGCCGTGCCGCCGAAGACCGCGAACCACACCAGGCTGACGGTGCTCGGCACCAGGATGACGCCTCCGACGAACTGGCGGATGGTGCGTCCCCGGCTGATCCTGGCGATGAACATGCCGACGAACGGCGTCCAGGAGATCCACCAGGCCCAGTAGAAGACGGTCCAGCTGCCCAGCCAGTCGGCGACGCCCTCGCCGCCGGTGGCCTCGGTGCGCCCGGCGAGCTGCGGCAGCTCACCGAAGTAGGAGGCGATCGAGGTGGGGAGCAGATCCAGCACGATGATGGTGGGACCGGCGATGAAGACGAAGAGCGCCAGGACCAGCGCCAGCACCATATTGGTGTTGGAGAGCCACTGGATGCCCTTCTCGACCCCGGAGACCGCGGAGAGCACGAAGGCGACGGTCAGCACCCCGATGATGGCGACGAGCAGCCCGGTGCCGGTCTTCTCCATCCAGCCCAGCTCGGAGAAACCGCTGCCGATCTGGAGCGCGCCCAGACCCAGGGAGGCGGCGGAGCCGAAGAGGGTGGCGAAGATCGCCAGGATGTCGATGAAGCGGCCGACGCCGCCGTGGGCGTGGCGCTCGCCGATCAGCGGCTCGAAGACCGCGCTGATCGTCTGGCGCCGGCGCCGGCGGAAGGTGCTGTAGGCGATGGCGAGCCCGACCACCGCGTAGATCGCCCAGGGGTGGAGGGTCCAGTGGAAGAGGGTGGTCGCCATCGCGACCTCCATCCGGTCCCCGGAGTCCTGGGGGTCGGTCCCCGGCGGAGGGTTGGTGTAGTGCGCGAGCGGTTCGCTCACACCGTAGAACATCAGCCCGATGCCCATGCCGGCGCTGAACATCATCGCGACCCAGGAGACGGTGCGGAACTCGGGCCCCTCGCCCTCCTGACCGAGCGGGATCTTGCCGTAGCGGCTGATCGCGAGCCAGAGGGCGAAGACCACGAATCCGGACGCGCCGAGGACGAACGCCCAGCCGCCGTTGTGGATGAGCCCGTTCAGCATGGAGCTGGAGATGGACTGCAGGGCATCGGTGGCGAGCGAGCCCCAGACCACGAAGGCCAGGGTGAGAACCGCGGTGACTCCGAAGACCACGCGATCCGTCGAGGGGCGCCCGGTCTCCTGGGGATGACCGGAGGGCTCGGCCGTCGCCGGCCGCACCCCCCGGTCATCCGGTCCTTCATCGTGTGACACGAGTGGCACCTTTCGGGGTTTGCGCGGAAGAAGCTGCTTTGTGCTCCCGCTACCCCCTACCACAGGTAATGCACCTCACCACGATCAACAGGCGGTAACAGGTTCTCCCTCTGTGAGGTGATACGCCGCGCGGGAGTCCAGCAGCAGCGGAATCAGCTTCCGCTGGGACTGCCGAAGCGGGACGAACACGCCGTCACCGTACATCGTGGACACGACACCGTGCAGCGACAGCTCGTCCCCGACCTCGGCGGCCTGTGCGGCGTCGAGCCGGTAGCCGCAGGGCGGGTCGGCCAGGATCTCCCCCGGTTCCGGGGGGTCGTTGTCCGCGCCGCCGAGATGGACCGGGCCCCGGTCCCGCAGGCCCTCCGTCCGGGCCGCCGCCGTCGCCCGGCGGATCTCCCGGCGCCGCTCCCCCGCGAAGGAGAGCACCCCCTCCAGGGCCGCGAGCTGGCTGTTGGTCCTGCGCCGGTTGTTGAGCGCCTCATCGGCCCTCTCCGCGTCGGTCAGCGGATCGATCCGGCTCTCGATGAGCAGCCCGACCGCGTGCTTGACACCGGAGGCGTTGCGCAGGATGCGCTCCTGGCCGTCGCCCGCGACCTGCCGGATCGGGTCGCCGGTGGCCGGGTCGGTCCAGATGCCGTACGTGCCGGTGGTGAAGGATCTGGCGTGCGCGGCCGGGCGGACGTACCGCTCGGAGAGGGTCCTCGACTCCCGGTGCACCCGGCTGTCGGTGTTGAGGTTGCGCGGCCACAGATCGAACAGCTCCCGGTCGTAGTACGGCGGGGTGGCCCCGTACTCGTGCAGGTCGTAAACGATGTCGGGCCGGCGGTCGCGGACGACGGCCGCCAGCGCCCGGGCCTCGGCGGTCCGCAGGGCGAGGTGGTCGCGGTTGATGTCGACACCGTCGGAGTTGCCCCGGGTGCCGGCGGCCCGTCCGTCCGGGTTGGCGGTCGGCACGACGAGGACGCGGGTGCGCTCCAGCAGCCGGCGGGTCTCCCGGTCCCGGGCGAGGGCGAGATCGCGGACGGTGGTCAGACACGCCTCCCGGCCGGAGGGCTCGTCGCCGTGCTGGGAGCAGATCAGCAGCACGGTGCCCGGGGCGTCCCGGTCGCCGACGCCGACGAGCCGGAACGGTCTGCCCTGCCGGGTCGTCCCGATCCGTTCGACGGACATCCGCTCGCTGGCCCGGTCGACTGCGGCGAGGAAGACGCGCTCCTCGGACTGGGTGGTCCAGCGCGCCCCCTCGGTCCGCTCGAAGCCGGTGCGCGGCGGATGGCTGTGCGTCGCCTGCGCCGGGGCGGTGATCAGGGGCACGGCGAGCGCCGTGGCCACAGCGGTCAGCGCGAGTCCGCGGAACCGTACGCCGGGGTTCACCGGGCACCGCCGGCGGGGACCGGGTGGGCGGGACGCGGTCCGGCGACGCCGTCGAGACGGGAGTCGCCGGGCGCGGCCGGCGCGGCGTGCGCGGTGCCCTCGGTGGCGCGCGCGAAGGCGGGCGCGCCACCGACGACCGGCAGCTCCGCGGAGGTGCGGGCCAGGTCGACGGTGAGCGTCGGGGTGCTCGCGGGCGGGTCGATGAGGTCCTTGTCGGTGCCCGCGACGATCAGCGCGAGCCGGTGGCCGGCCGGCACCACATGGTCGCTCGCGTGCAGATCGAGGGAGATGGTGTGCGCGCGGCCGGGGGTCAGCGGCCGGCCCTGGGCGGCGGACGCGTGGTTGCCGAGGTCGGCCCAGCCCCGGCTGAAGACGGTGTAGTCGACGGCCCTGGTCTGTGCCCGGGTCTCCTTGTAGCAGGCGCTGTCACCCGTGGTGCTCGTGCCCCAGCAGGTGCGCTGGGGGACGGTGACGATGCCCTCGCCACTGGCCGCGTAGTCGCGGATGGTGTCGGGGCCGAGGTCCACCAGGACGGCGCTGAGATGCGCGGAGGCGGTCGTGGGGGTGGCGGTGACCGTCACCGTGCCGGAGCCGGAGAGCCGCAGATCGCCGCTGAGGGGCGGGGTGATGAACCCGTTCTTCGCCGGGGTGGAGCGGTCGATCAGGGAGGCCCAGTCGGTCTCGTCCTGCGAGGGGTCGTCGGTGAAGGTCTCGCTCGCGCCGGGGGCGGCGGGGGTCAGGGAGAGGGTGCCGACGCCCGGGACAGCGCCCTCGCCGGGGCGCAGGGTGGTGGCGGCGGCGGTGCGCGGCGGCCAGTGCTCCTCGGCCGACCACTGGTCGGGGGCGTGCTCCACCTCGGCCATGGGCTCGCGGTCGACGCCGTTGTCGTACTCCAGGAGGTGGTGGTCGAACCAGCGGTGGAGCGCCCTCACCCAGTCGGCGCGCCGGAAGTCGAAGGGATCGACATGGCCGGTCTGGGAGAGCCAGACCTTCCGCTCCACGCCCTCGGCGGCGAGGGCGTCCCACCACTGGCCGAAGTGCTTGGCGCGGACATTGAGGTCCTGCATGCCGTGGACGGCGAAGACGCTGGCGGTGATCCGGTCCGTGTCGGGCAGATAGTCGCGCTCCTGCCAGAGCGGGGTCAGATCGCCGCTGCGCGGGGCGCCGTCGGCCAGCCGCTGCTGCACGGCCTGGCAGCGCTTGTGGGCGTCGGGGCTGTTGACGTACTGGGAGAGCCACTGGGGGCCGGAGCTGTAGAGCGGCGCGCCCTTGGCGAAGTAGTAGTCGTACCAGGAGGAGATGGCGCCGATGGGGACGATGGTCCTCAGGCCCTCGACCCCGGTGGCGGCGACTCCGTTGGCGATCGTCCCGTCGTAGCTCTTGCCGATCATGGCGGTGTCACCGCTGCTCCAGCCGGCCGTGGCGCGCCGGCTCCCGGTGCGGGTGGTGTAGCCGTCGGCGCGGCCGTTGAGCCAGTCGACCACCGCTTTCCCCGAGGCGATGTCGGAGCGGCCCCCGACATCGACACAGCCGTCGGAGCGGTTGGTTCCGGCGAGGTCGACGGCGGCGAAGGCATAGCCGCGCGGGACGAAGTAGTTGTCGTAGTACAGCGGGAACTGGACCGGCCTGCCCTGTGCGTCGTAGGTCTTGCGCTGGGCCTCGTTGCCCCGGCCGCAGCAGAGGTAGTACGGGCTGGCATCCATGATCACCGGAACTTTCCGGCCCTGCTGGGCGGGTTCCCGCGGGCGGACGATGTCGACGGCGACCCGGTCGGTCCGCCCGTCGCCGTCGCCGTCGAGCCGGGTGTCCACCCAGACGGACTCCCGGACGGCGTTCTCGTAGGAGTGGACCGGCCGGCTCTCCTGCGGACCCCGGGCGAGGGGGGCGCTCTGCGCACCGGCCGGGGCGGGCGACATGGCCATCAGGGCGGCCGAGGCCGCCACCACGAGCGATCTGTACGTCAAGCGGGTGACCCGCGCACCTATCGGCATGGGCGGACCGTACTCCCCGGCGACCGGCCGGCGACAGAGGGCGCACCGGGTCTCAGCGGGCTTGTGGAACGGGCGGGTTGAGCGGAACGTGACCTCCCGGCAAGAATCCGGGCACCTGCTCATTACCAAGCGGTAACCGGGGCTGCTTTGATGGTCGGGCCGCACCCTCTCCCCCCACCGACCCAAGGAGTCCCCGTGCAGCGAACCGCCCTCCGGCGCGCCCCGGCCGCCGCCTCCCTCGCCACCGTCCTCGCCGCCGCCGCGCTCGCGGGCGGCGCCTCCCCGGCGAGCGCCGACGCGACGACCCCCCGGCTGAAGGTGCTCTCGTACAACGCCTTCCTCTTCTCGAAGAACCTCTATCCCCACTGGGGCCAGGACCACCGGGCGGCGGCGATACCCGCGGCTCCCTTCTTCCAGGGGCAGGACGTGGTCGTGCTCCAGGAGGCCTTCGACAACTCCTCGTCCGACGCGCTGAAGCGGCACGCGGCCGACCGCTATCCGCACCAGACGCCGGTACTGGGCCGGTCCACCGCCGGCTGGGACGCGACCGGGGGCGCGTACTCCGCCGTGACACCGGAGGACGGCGGGGTCACGGTGCTGAGCAAGTGGCCCATCGTCCGCAAGGAGCAGTACGTCTACAAGGACGGCTGCGGGGCGGACCGGTGGTCCAACAAGGGGTTCGTGCACACGGTGCTCGATGTGAACGGCAGCCGGGTGCATGTCGTGGGCACCCACGCGCAGTCCACCGACCCCGGGTGCGCGGCGGGCGAGGCGGAGCGGACCCGCGCGCGGCAGTTCAAGGAGCTGGACTCCTTCCTGGACCGCAAGAACATTCCGGCGTCCGAGCAGGTCGTGGTGGCGGGCGACTTCAATGTGGACTCCCGGTCGGCCGAGTACGGCGCGATGCTGAGGGACGCGGGTCTCGCCGGCGCGGACGCCCGGACCGGTCATCCGTACTCCTTCGACACCGAGGAGAACTCCATCGCCGCCGAGCGCTATCCGACGGACCCGCGCGAGGACCTCGACCATGTCCTCCACCGCGCGGGTCACGCCAGGCCGGCCGGCTGGACCAATGAGGTGATCGCCGAGCGCACCGCGCCCTGGACCGTGCACAGCTGGGGCACCAGCTATACGTACACCCATCTCTCGGACCACTATCCGGTCGCCGGGCGGTAACGGGGCGTGCGGCAGCGGCGCGCGCGACCGGGCAGGGGTGGCGCGCGCCGCGGCGCGCGGGCGATGGGCGGGCTCCGGCGCACCGGGGGCGCCGGCTGACGGGCCGTGAGGGGCCCGCGTCCGCGGGGGCGTCGGAGGTTTCCCCCGTGCACCGAGGCGGAACCGATGATTCCGTGCACCCTGATGTGCATGGCGGGGCCATGCCCACAGTGGGTCCACCGAGCCGGCCACGTCCGGCCACCGCTTCTCGGCACCCCACGGACAACCCGAAGGAGAAGCCCTCATGAGACGCCGCATCCACACCCGGTTCAGCCTCCCCGCCCTGCTGGCCCTCGCCGTGCTCGGACTGGGCACCCCACCCGCCGGGGCCGCCCCGGACCCGCTGCCGACCCCGGAGCCGGGAGTCACCGTCTCCCCCGCCCAGTACGCCCTCGCCGAGCGGCTCGAACGCTCTCTCGGGGACGACACCGCGGGCTCCTATCTCGACCCCGTCACCGGTGAACTGGTCGTCACCGTCACCTCCGAGGCCGCCGCCGGGAAGGTGCGCGCCCAGGGCGCCCGCGCCGAGGTCGTCCCGCGCGGCACCGCCCGCCTCAAGGAGGTGATCGGCGTCCTGGAGGCCAAGGCGAAGATCACCGGAACCGCCTGGGGCATCGACACCTCCGCCAACCAGGTGGTCGTCGAGGCCGACGAGTCCGTCCCGGCCGCCTCCCTCGACCGGCTCAGGGCGGTGGCGGCCCCCCTCGGCAAGGCCGTGCGGATCACCCGGGTGCCCGGCGTCTTCACCCAGGAGGTGCTGGGCGGCGACGCGATCCACGGCGGCGGCTACCGCTGTTCGGCCGCCTTCAACGTCACCGACGGAACGGACTACTCCTTCCTGACGGCGGGACACTGCACCAACGGGGTCCAGAGCTGGACGGCGACGCCCGGCGGGGCCGAGATCGGCACCACCGACGGGTCCAGCTACCCGACGAACGACTACGGCGTCGTCGGGTACACCGACGGCTCCCAGCCGGCCGGCACGGTCAACCTCTACAACGGCAGCTCGCAGGACATCACCGGGTCCGCCGACGCGATCGTGGGCCAGGCGCTCCAGAAGAGCGGCTCGACCACCCGGCTGACCAGCGGCCGGGTCATCGCCGTGAATGTCACCGTCAACTACAGCGACGGCCCGGTCTACGGCATGGTCCGCACCACGGCCTGCTCGGCGGGCGGCGACAGCGGCGGCGCCCACTTCTCCGGTTCCACGGCCCTCGGCATCCACTCCGGCGGCGCGGGCTGCACCCCGTCGGCGGGGACGGCCATCCACCAGCCGGTCGGGGAGGCGCTGACCGCGTACGGCGTGGACGTGTACTGACCCGTACCGGCGGACGCCGCGCGGCACGGGCGGGTCCCGAGGGACCCGCCCGTGCCGCCCCGCTCACGAGCGGACCCGGTCCGCCGCGGGCGCGGAAGCCCGCGTACGGACCCCGCGCCACAGAGCACCCGCACCGCGCGGGCCATGGTCGGGGACGAGCCCCCGGGCCCCCGTGCTTGACACCGGCGCGGCCGGGTTCCCCCGGGCTCCGGGAGACAGCTCCGGCGGGGTCGGGAACCGCCTCCGGCCACACGGCCCCGCACGGCCGGACCGGCGACCGCTCAACCGCCCCCGCGCAGTGCGGCGCGCGCCGGCAGCGGACTCGCGGCGAGCGCCAGGACGAGCACGGACGCCACCGGACGGCTTTCACAGTGGCGGTGCGACAGCAATACTGTTGCACCGCACGGCGATCCGTGACCGGCCGGGGAAAGCGAGGCGCAGGGATGGCGACCGAGGCCGAGGAGCCGACCCTCACCATCGACGAGCTGGCCGCGCGCGCCGGGGTGACCGTGCGGACCGTGCGCTTCTACGGCACCCGGGGGCTGCTGCCGCCGCCGGTGATCGGGCCACGCCGGGTCGGCCGCTACGGGCCGGGGCATCTGTCCCGGCTGGCGCTGATCGAGGAGCTTCAGCGCCAGGGCATGACGCTCGCCGCCATCGAACGCTATCTGGAGCGGCTCCCCGGGGACCTCGACGCCCACGATCTCGCCATCCACCGCGGTCTGGTCGCCGCCTGGGCCCCGGACCCCGCCGAGGAGACCTGCCGCGCCGAACTGGAGCGCCGGGCGGGCCGGCCGCTGGACGAGGAGGACATCGACCGGCTCGCGGCGATGGGCGCCCTGCGGCGCTCCGGTGAGCCGGAGCGCTACCGGGTCGATCCGGGACTGCTGCGGCTGGGGGTGCAGTTGCTGGAGGTTCCCCTGGCGCACGAGACGATCCTGGCGGCCCGCGCGGTGCTGGCGGAGCACACCCGCGCCGCCGCCCGGGAGCTGACCCGGCTCTTCCGGGACGAGGTGTGGAACCCGTACCGGGAGCGGGAGTCCGGTCCGGGGAGCGGTTCGGCCCCGATACGGCCGGTGGTGGTGCAGGCGCTGGTCACCGCGTTCCAGTGGTCGCTGCGGGAGGAGTTGCGCGGGGCCTTCGGCCCGGCGGCCGAGGAGCCGGGCTGACGGGTCCGCCGGGCACCGCCCCGGCGGACCGGCCCCGCGAGGGCGGCCCCCCGCGCCCGCCCGGCCCCGGCCGATCGGCCCCTCGACCGGCACGGCCCCCGCGATCAGCGCTCCCCGTCCTCGAACCGCTCCCCGCGCGCCGCCTTCTCCACCAGCAGCGCCGGAGGGTCGAACCGCTCCCCGTACCGCTCGGCCAGCTCCCGCGCCCGCGCGGTGAAGCCGGGGGGACCGCCCTCGTACCCGTTGATGTACTGGAGCACCCCGCCGGTCCACCCCGGGAAGCCGATCCCCAGGATCGAGCCGATATTGGCGTCGGCCACCGAGGTCAGCACCCCCTCCTCCAGACATCGCACACTGTCCAGCGCCTCGGAGAAGAGCATCCGCTCCTGGAGGTCGACGAACGGGACCGCCGCGTCGGACCGTGTGAAGTGGGAGCGCAGCCCCGGCCACAGCCCGGTCCGGCCGCCGCCGTCGTCGTAGTCGTAGAACCCCGCGCCGCCGCCGCGCCCGGTGCGCCCGAACTCGTCCACCATGCGGTCGATGACCGCGTCGGCGGGGTGGGCGGTCCAGGTGCCGCCGTCCTCCTCGGCCGCGCGCCGGGTCTCCTCGCGGATTCCGCGTGCCAGCGTGAAGGTCAGCTCGTCCATCAGCGCGAGCACCCTGGCCGGGTAGCCGGCCTGGGCCGCGGCCTGCTCGACGGAGGCGGGGTCGATGCCCTCGCCGACCATCGCCACGCCCTCGTTGATGAACCGGCCGATGACCCGCGAGGTGAAGAAGCCGCGCGCGTCGTTGACCACGATCGGGGTCTTGCCGATCAGCCGCACCAGGTCGAAGGCGCGCGCCAGGGCCGCGTCCCCGGTGCGCGGGCCCCTGACGATCTCGACCAGCGGCATGCGGTCGACGGGCGAGAAGAAGTGCAGACCGATGAAGTCGGCGGGCCGGGCGACCCCGTCGGCGAGCAGCGCGATCGGGAGAGTGGAGGTGTTGGAGCAGAGCAGCGCGTCCGGCTCGACGATTCCCTGGATCTCCTGGAAGACCTTGTGCTTGAGCGCGGTGTCCTCGAAGACCGCCTCGATCACCGTGTCGCAGCCGGCGAGGCCGGCGGGGCCGGCGGCCGGGGTGATCCGCGCGAGCAGCGCGTCCCGCTCGGCCCCGGTGGCGCGGCCCCGGGCGACGGCCTTCTCCAGCAGCCGGCGGGCGTGGTCCCGGCCGCGCTCGGCCGCCTCGGCGGACGTGTCCTTGAGCACGACCTCGATCCCGGCGCGGGCCAGCGCGTGGGCGATGCCCGCGCCCATCGTCCCGGCGCCCAGGACGGCGGCCCTGCGCACCGGGCGCGGTGCGACGCCGGCCGGGCGGCCCGCGCCGGAGTTCACGGCCCGGAGGTCGAAGAAGAATGCCTGGATCATGTTCTTGGCGGTCTGTCCGGTGACCAGTTCGGTGAAGTACCGGGCCTCGATGGTCTGCGCGGTGGCGAAGTCGACCTGGGAGCCCTCGACGGCGGCGGCGAGGATGTTGCGCGGCGCGGGGTAGGGCGCCCCGGCGGTCTGCTTCTTCAGATTCGCCGGGAAGGCGGGGAGGTCGGCGGCGAACCGGGGGCTGGCCGGGGTGCCGCCGGGGACGCGGTAGCCGGGGGTGTCCCAGGGCTGCCGGGACTCGGGGTGCGCCGCGATGAACGCGCGCGCCTTCGCCAGCATCTCCTCACGGGTGGCGGCCACCTCGTGGACCAGGCCGTGCTCCAGGGCCCGCCGGGGGGTGTACCGGGTGCCCTGGAGCAGCAGCTTGAGCAGCGCGTCGGTGATGCCGAGCAGCCGTACGGAGCGGACCACACCGCCACCCGCGGGCAGCAGCCCGAGGGTGACCTCGGGAAGGCCGAGCCGGGAGCCGGGCGCGTCGAGGGCGACGCGGTGGTGGCAGGCGAGGGCGATCTCGTAACCGCCGCCCAGCGCGCTGCCGTTGATCGCGGCGACGACCGGTACGCCGAGGGTCTCGATGCGGCGCAGGGCGTCCTTGACGGCCATGGAGGCGTCGAAGGCCCGCTGGGCGTCCCCGGGGCCGAGTCCGATCATGTCCTTGAGGTCGCCGCCCGCGAAGAAGGTCTCCTTGGCGGAGGTGACGACGATGCCCCGGATGGAGTCCCTCTCGGCCTCCGCGCGGTCGGCGACGGCGGCGACGGAGTCGCGGAACGCCTGGTTCATGGTGTTGGCGGACTGGTGGGGGTCGTCCAGGACGAGGGTGACGATCCCGCTCGTGTCCTTGCGCTCCCAGCGGATGGCGGGGCTCGCGGGAGTGTCGGGGGCGGGGCCGGGTTCTGTGGCCGACGCGGGGTCCGTGGCCGACGCGGGGTCCGTGGCCGACGTGGGGTCCGTGCTCGCCGTGGGGTCCGTGCTCGCCGTGGGGTCCGTGCTCGCCGTGGGGTCCGTGCTCGCCGTGGGGTCCGTGCTCGCGCTCATGGTGAGGTTCTCCGGGAAGTCTGGGGTCAGGGCCTCGGGTCTGCTACTGGACGCGCTCGATCACCGTCGCGATCCCCATGCCGCCCCCGACGCAGAGCGTGGCGAGACCGTACCGCTTGTCCTGCCGCTCCAGTTCGTCGACGAGCGTGCCCAGGATCATCGCACCGGTGGCGCCCAGCGGGTGCCCCATGGCGATGGCGCCACCGTTGACATTGACGATGTCCAGCGGAACGTCCAGTTCTCGGGCGAAGCGGAGCACCACCCCCGCGAAAGCCTCGTTGATCTCGATGAGGTCGATGTCGCCGATGCCGAGACCGGCCCGGGCGAGCGCCTTGCGGGTCGCGGGCGCGGGCCCGGTGAGCATGATGGTCGGCTCGGAGCCGGAGACGGCCGCGGAGACGATCCGGGCGCGGGGCGTGAGCCCGTACCGCTCCCCGGTCTCCTTCGAGCCGACGGCCACGAGCGCGGCGCCGTCGACGATGCCGGAGGAGTTGCCCGCGTGGTGGACATGGTCGATCCGCTCGACCCAGTGGTACTTCTGGAGTGCCACGGCGTCGAAGCCGCCGAGGTCGCCGATGTCCGCGAAGGAGGGCTTGAGGGCGGCGAGGGTGTCGGCGGTGGTGCCGGGGCGCACATGCTCGTCGTGGTCGAGCACGGTCAGACCGTTGCGGTCGCGGACGGGGACGAGGGAGCGTTTGAACCGGCCCTCGTTCCACGCGGCGGCGGCCCGTTCCTGGGAGAGGGCGGCGTACTCGTCGACATCGCGGCGGGTGAAGCCCTCGATGGTGGCGATGAGGTCGGCGCCGATGCCCTGGGGGACGAAGCCGACGGAGAAGTTGGTCATCGGGTCGGCGAACCAGGCGCCGCCGTCGGAGGCCATGGGCACCCGGGACATGGACTCCACCCCGCCGGCCAGCACCAGGTCCTCCCAGCCTGAG
Source organism: Streptomyces sp. NPDC001889 (assembly GCF_053594535.1). Taxonomy (NCBI): domain Bacteria; kingdom Bacillati; phylum Actinomycetota; class Actinomycetes; order Kitasatosporales; family Streptomycetaceae; genus Streptomyces; species Streptomyces sp. NPDC001889. The sequence continues at coordinate 45,562 of NZ_JBSFER010000028.1, read as the reverse complement.
CGGACCTTCATGGCGGCCATGTTGACGGCTTCGAGACCGGAGGCGCAGAAGCGGTTCTCCTGGACGCCGGCGACGGTGTCGGGGAGACCGGCGGCGATGGCCGCGATCCGGGCGATGTCGGAACCCTGGTCGCCGACCGGGCCCACGACCCCGAGCACGATGTCGTCGATGGCGGACGGGTCGAGGCCGGGGAAGCGGTTGCGCAGTTCATGGATCAGACCGACGACGAGATCGATCGGTTTGGTGCCGTGCAGGGCGCCAGTGGCCCTGCCGCGCCCGCGCGGGGTGCGGATGGCGTCGTACACATACGCTTCGGTGCTCACGTCAGCAGCCTTTCGGGGGTGGGGAGCCGTGATGGGTCGGGCCGGACCGGCGGGTCGGCGAAGCGTCGGGGCGGCGGGCGGAGGTGGGGGGAACGGCCCTTGTCGTGCTCCTTATCCGGCGCCCGGGCCCCCGGCGCGCGGAAGGCCGCCGCCGCCCGGGAGGCCCCAGTCGCGCGCCACCTCGGCGGTGTGCGCGCCGGGCAGGGCCGGACCGGAGCGGACGGCGGCGGGGGTGGCGGAGAACCGGGGCGCCGGGGCGGGCTGGACCACCCCGCCGTGCTCGGTGAAGGTGCCCCGGGCGGCGAGGTGCGGATGGCCGGGGGCCTCGCGCAGCGACAGCACGGGTGCCACACAGGCGTCCGACCCTTCGAAGACGGCGGTCCACTCGGCGCGGGTACGGGTCGCGAACGCCTCGGCGACGGTGGCCCGCAGCTCGTCCCAGCGGGCGAAGTCCTTGCGGGCCGGGGCCCGGTCGGCGATGCCGAGAAGCCGGCTGAACTCGTCGTAGAACCGCTGTTCCAGTGCTCCCACGGCCATGTACCCGCCGTCGGAGGTCTCGTAACAGCCGTAGAAGGGGCAGCCCCCGTCGAGGAGGTTGGCGCCGCGCCGGTCCTGCCAGCCGCCGGCCGCCATCATTCCGTGGATCATGGTGGCGAGATGGGCCGCGCCGTCGACGATGGCCGCGTCGACGACCTGGCCCCTCCCGCCGTCGGAGCGGGCGTGCTGGAGCGCCGCCAGAACGCCGATGACGAGATAGAGCGAGCCGCCCGCGTAGTCGCCGAGGAGATTGGCGGGGACGGCCGGCGGTTCGTCGGAACGTCCGATCATGCCGAGGGTGCCGGTGACGGCGGTGTACGCGATGTCATGGCCGGCCCGCTCGGCCAGCGGCCCGTCCTGGCCCCAGCCGGTCATCCGTCCGTACACCAGCCGGGGGTTGCGGGCGAGGCAGTCGTCCGGCCCGACACCGAGGCGCTCGGCGACTCCGGGGCGGTATCCCTCGATCAGGATGTCGGCGCGCTCGGCCAGGTCGAGTACGTGCGAGGGCCCGTCGCCGGCCTTCAGATCGATCAGTACGGAGCGCTTGTTCCGGTTGGTGAGGTCGTGGGCCGGGTCGATGCCGAGCCCCGGCCCGCCGGGCCGGTCGACGCGGACGACATCGGCGCCGAGGTCGGCCAGGACCATGGCGGCGAAGGGGCCGGGGCCGATGCCGGCGAGCTCGACCACACGGACTCCTGTGAGAGGGCCGTTCGTGGTCGGTTCCGTGGCGTTCGTGGTCATCGGGCCCCCAGCGGTGATGTGACACAAGTGATGTAACACCAGCGATGGTAAGAACGTGTTCCACCACGGGCAAGGGGCCGGTCCGGCCGGGCGGGGTATTCACCCGCCCCCGGGGCCGCCCTCCGCCACCACGGCGGAAACCCGCTGTTGTTACCGGCGGGAAACACATCTTCTTCCGGGACGGAGGGACACGCTAGGGTCTCCCGACCGGACCGGACCGGCGAGGCCTGGGGATGGGATGTCGCGGGGCGCAGGACGGGAACGTGGGCCTCCCGGGCCGAGGGACCGGGGGTGGTCTCGCGGGGCGCGGGACGGGAGCATGGGGTCTCGCGGACCGAAGGACCGGGGTGTGGCCTCGCGGGGCGCGGTACCGGACGTGGGGCCGGGGGTGCCCTCCCGGATCGAAGGACCGGAGCATGGGGCCTCCCGGGCCGAAGGACCGGAGCATGGGGCCTCCCGGGCCGAAGGACCGGAGAGCACAAGACCTCCCCGGCCCCAGGAGCCGGGGTCTCCCCGGGCCCCAGGGCACAGGGTTGGGGTCTCCCCGGGCCCCAGGGCACAGGGTTGGGGCCTCCCCGGGCCCCCGGGCCCAGGGGAAGGTCGCGAGGCGGAGCATCGCCCCGCCGCCGTGGTCCCGTGCCCGCGCCGGAGGCCGCGACGGACGTGCGGCGCCGGGGCACGCGGGCCGGCATGACGCAGGCACAGAGACGGACGCAGACGCAGGCAGAGACACAGATACACACACGGACACAGATGTCAGAGGTCGGACATCGGACGAGGAGCCCCCGGGCTCACCCCGATCACCGCGCGGACGCCGGAGGAACCATTGGACACCCAGGACGGAACCGGTCGCGCGGAGCGCCCGTACGACATCGTGCTCTTCGGGGCGACGGGGTTCGTGGGCACGCTCACCGCCCGCTATCTCGCGGCCCACGCACCCGAGGGGTGCCGCTGGGCCATCGCGGGCCGCAGCCTCCCGAAGCTGGAGCGGCTGCGCGAGGAACTGGCCGCCGCGCACCCGCACTGCGCGGACCTCCCGCTGATCGAGGCCCGGGCTGACGATGCCCCGGCGCTGCGCCGGCTGGCCGCGTCCGCCGCGGTGGTGGCCACGACGGTGGGTCCCTATATGTGGTACGGCGAGCCCCTGGTCGCCGCCTGCGCGGAGTCCGGCACCGACTGTCTGGATCTGACCGGTGAACCCGAGTTCGTGGATCTGATGTACGTCCGGCACGACGCGCGGGCCCGTGAGACGGGGGCGCGGCTGGTCCACTCCTGCGGCTTCGACTGCGTACCGGCGGATCTGGGGGCGTACTTCACGGTCCGGGAGCTCCCGGAGGGGGTGCCGCTGACGGTGGACGGTTTCGTCAGCTCCAACGGGACCTTCTCCGGCGGGACCTTCGCCTCCGCTCTGCTGGCGATGAGCCGGTTCGCGCAGACCGCGCGGGCGGCGCGGCAGCGGCGGCTGCACGAGCCCCGGCTGATGGGGCGTCGGTCCAGGTCCCCGCTGGGCGCCCCGCGCCGCAGCCGGGAGACCGGCACCTGGGCGCTGCCGCTGCCGGTGCTCGACGGTCTGATCGTCGCCCAGTCGGGCCGGTCGCTGCCACGGTACGGCCCGGACTTCCGCTATCGGCACTACGCCACGTTCCGGTCGCTCCACATGGCGGTGGCCGGGGCCCTCGGGGTGGGCGCGCTCTTCGTCCTCGCCCAACTGCCCGCCGCCCGGCGCCGGCTCTCGGCGCGGCGCGCGCCGGGCGAGGGCCCCGATGAGCAGCGCCGGGCGAAGAGCTGGTTCACCGTGCGCTTCGTCGGCGAGGGCGGGGGGCGGACCGTGTTCACCGAGGTGTCGGGCGGTGACCCGGGGTACGACGAGACCGCGAAGATCTTCGCCGAGTCCGCGCTCTGCCTCGCCTTCGACGAACTGCCCCCCGCCTCGGGCCGGCTCACTACCGCGGCGGCGATGGGAGACGCGCTGCTGGAGCGGCTCCAGAGGGCGGGAATCCGCTTCCGGGTGGCCGCGCGGCGGTAGGGCCGGCGCCGGGGGGCAGGCCGGGCGCGCTCAGGTGACGGCCGCCGCGAGGGCCTCGCGGCAGAGCCGGTCGGCGCGGCGGGTGGTCTCGGGGAGGCGGTAGCGCGGGGTGAGCAGCAGGGTGTGGGCGCAGGCGCCGTCGAGGGTGGTGCGGTGGCCCGCCGAGACATAGACGGGCTTGACCCCGGGCTGGGTGCGCAGCGCCCGGCCCAGCTCCTCGCCGTCGCCGTCGGCGCGCAGGGCGGCGGTGTCGCCCCGGAGCGGGCCGAGCGGGCCGTGGCGGAGGAGGAAGGGGTTCTTGGCGACGCCGATGGCGGGCAGCCCGGTGAGTACGCCCAGGTGGGAGGCGAGGCCGAACCGGCGGGGGTGGGCCCGGCCGTAACCGTCGCAGACCACGAGACCGGGGTCCGAGGCGAGCGACCGCAGGGCGCCGAGCACGGCGGGGAGTTCACGGAAGGCCAGCAGTCCGGGGACGTAGGGGAAGGCGACCCTGCCGACGGCGGTGGCCTCCTCCACGACGGTGAGCGTGCGGGCGTCGAGGACGACGGCCGCCGCGGCGACGAGGTCGCGGTCGTCGTCGTAGGCCACGTCCACCCCCGTCACCAGCCCCGTCCCGGGCGCGGGCCCCGGCTCGTCCTGCACCACCCGGGCGCGCAGTTCGTCCTGGACGGCGCGGGCCTCCGCCTCGTCCGCCGGCCAGCCGGCGGGCACTTCGATGATCGTCATGGTGGGGTCAGCGTAGGGCGTGTCCGGATGCCCCCGAGGATCGGGCCCCGGCACGGCGGGGGTCGTCCCCGTACGGGACGCGGGCGGGCGAATCGGCCGCCGGGGCCGGGCGCCGCGGCTGTCGTCGCGGGCCCCGCGGGATCGCCCCGGATCGGGGTCGGGGGCCCCGGGGCGCCGCCGGAGGTGCCGTAGCCTGGCGGTCATGTTCGTACTGGAGTTGACGTACACCGCCCCCGTCGAGCGCGCCGACGCGCTGATGGAGGCGCATCTGGCCTGGCTGGACGCGCTGTACGAGGAGGGTGTGTTCATCGCGTCGGGGCGCAAGAACCCCCGGGACGGCGGGGTGGTGCTGGCCGTCGGGGACGACCGCGCGCGGATCGAGGAGATCGCGGCGGCCGACCCGTTCACGATCGGCGGGGTCTGCTCGTACCGGATCACCGAGTTCACGGCGACCCGTACCGCCCCGGCGCTCGCGCCGTACCGTCAGCGGCCCCTCTCCTAGGGAGTTTCTTCCGGGCCGGGCCGGGCCGGATCGGTGAGCGGGGTCCGGTGCCGTGGATCGCGAGGCGGGGGACGGGGCCCGTGCGCGGCGCCGGCGACGGACGACAGCGCGGCGAGGCGCGGTGCCGGGGCACAGCGAACCCGGCGAGATCCGAGAGAGACGACCCAGGGCCCTGCGTCTGGATCGGGCTGGACCAGTGAGCGGGGTCCGGTTGCCGTGCGTCGCGAGGCGGGGGACCGAGCCACCGCGGTGGGGGCCCTCCCGTGCCCGCCAGGGCACAGGGGGCCATGGGTCATGGACGACAGCGCGGCGAGGCGCGGCACCAGGGCACGCGAACCCGGCGAGATCCCGGCGAGATCCCGGCGAACGACCCTAGGCCCCGGGTTCCAGCCGCGCGACCCTGCCCTTCTCGCCCGAGGCCCAGCAGCCCGCGCCGGGACCCGCCGCGCAGTCGACGGTGTCGTACGAGCCGGTGTCGACGGTCCGCCAGTTCCCGCCGCCGTCCACCGTGAGGTCGGTGCCGGTCGGGCCGACGGCGAGCGCGGCGCGGGTGCTGTGCGGCAGCCAGGCGACCCCGGAGCGGTAGGCGGGCGGGGGTGCGGAGGAGCGGTGCCAGGTGCGGCCGCCGTCCCGGGTGACCGACGCGGCGTGCGGGGAGGGCTGCCCGGGCCGGTAGTCCCCGCCGACGGCGATGCCGTGGGCGCGGTCGCGGAAGGCGAGGGCGAAGACCCCGCGCGCCGGATCGCCCGCCGGGACGGCCGACTCGGCGGCGGTCCAGTTCAGCCCGCGGTCGGCGGAGTGGAACACGCGGGCGGTGGCACCGCCCCCGGTCGCCAGCCAGACGTCCCGGGGCCCGGAGGAGACCAGACACTGGCCGCTCGCCGCGAACCCGGCATCGCCGGGCCGGGCGGCGGGCATCCCGGCGCTGGGCAGCGCCTTCCAGGACCTGCCGCCGTCGCGGGTGGCGAGGATGCGGTACGCGCCGTCCACCGGGTCGCTCATGGCGAGGCCGTGGTGGCGGTCGAAGAAGGTGAGACAGTCGTAGAAGGCCCGGGGGTCGGGGTTGCGGAACGACTCGGTCCAGGTGTCACCGCCGTCGGTGGTGCGGTAGATCCGCGACGCGTCGCCCTCGCCGATGGCGAGCACCACGGCACGGCGGCCGTCGAACGCCTCGATGTCGCGGAACTCCAGGCCCTCCGCGCCGGGCGGGGAGACGTCGTGCCAGCCCCGGCCCGCGTCGTCGGTGCGCAGCACGGTCCCCCGGGAGCCCGCCACCCAGGCGGTGGTGCGGCTGACGGCCGCGAGGCCCCGGAAACGCGCCTCCGTGCCCGTCTCCTTGAGGCTCCACCCCGGTCCCCCGCCGGCGGTGACCGTCTCCGCCTGCGTGTCCGCGGCGGCGGAGCGCCGCGGTCCCGCGGCGTGCGCCGGTCCGGCGAGCAGGGCGGCGACGGCCGCCGCGCACACCCCCAGCGCCACCGTGCGTCTCGTCTTCCCCATGGACGTCATGGCGCTGGAAGCTAGCCCACCCGCCGTGCCCCGTCCAGGGCGCGGCGCCGGCGGGCCCCGTCCAGGGCGCGGCGCCAGCGAAGGGCGTCCCCGGCCCTCCCCGGTGACACACCTCACGCACCCGCCCGATGCACGGGACGCGCCCGCGAGGCGTCCTCAGGGGTATCAGGGGCATGTTTCAGCCAGGGAGCAGCCGGCCGGGGGTCGGCCAGGGAGAGGGAGTCGGTCGTGTCCACCGTCATCGAGCAGGCCGTCGAGGTCCGGATGGTCGCCTCCGCTCCCCTGATGGAGACCATTCCGGCGACGCTCCGGTACGACGGCGGCGACCCCTTCGCGGTACGGATCGACTTCCCCGGCCCGGCGACGACCGAGGGCACCGATGTGACCTGGGCCTTCGGCCGGGAGCTGCTGGCCGACGGCATCGAGGAGCCGGCCGGGAGCGGCGATGTGCGGGTGCGGCCCTACGGCTATGGACGCACGGTGCTGGAGTTCCACGCCGAGGAGGGGGTGGCGGTGGTCCATGTCCGCACCAGCGAGCTGCGCCGCTTTCTCCGCCGCGCCCAGGGTGTGGTGCCCGCCGGGGGTGAGCACATCGGGCTGGATCTCGACCATGGACTGGCCGAGCTGCTGCGCGACGCCCGCTGAGCCGGCCCTCCCCCGCCTCCGGCCCCCGGGCCCGCTCGCACCCCGCACCCCGTACCCCGTACCCCGTACCCCATACCTCCGACGCACCACCGCCGGCATCCCCACCGCACCCCCGCCGGCACCACCGCCGCGACAATCGCGTTGACCGGCGCCGCGCCCGCTCTCTATGGTGGAAGTGCTTCTGTTGCCGCCGATTGGAGAAGGACGTTGCTCGTCTGAGGTCCGGGACACCGTGTGCCACCGCCGTCCACGGCGTGTGCGCTCTCGCGTGCGACCTCGGCGTTCGAGCCGTTCCTTGTGGCGGAGAGCCCTCTTCCTGAGCCTCCGGGCCCTGCCCGCTCCCGTCCGTCCGCTCCCGTCCGCGTCGTGCGCCTTCCCGGTGTCTCCACCCGTTGCCCCCACCCCTTCCACGCAACCGGGAGACCCCTGTGTCAACTGTTTCCACCCATGTGCTCTGCTCCTCCCTCTCCTTCTCCTGGCCCGACGGCACGGAGGTCTTCGACGGCTTCCAGCTCGCCGTCGGCCCCGGCCGGACCGGGCTCATCGGCCTCAACGGCTGTGGCAAGTCCACCCTGCTGAAACTGATCGCCGGGGAGCTGACCCCGGCGTCCGGCAGCGTCCGCACCACCGGTGAGATCGGCTGGCTGCCGCAGAACCTGGTGCTCGACACCGCGCTGCGGGTGGACGAGGTGCTGGGGATCGCCCCCACCCGGGCCGCGCTGCACGCCATCGAGGCGGGCGACGCGAGCGAGGAGAACTTCACCGCCGTCGGCGACGACTGGGATGTGGAGGAGCGCGCCCGGGCCACGCTCGACCAGCTCGGCCTCGGCCACATCGGTCTCGACCGCACCATCGGCGAGGTCTCGGGCGGCGAGGGCGTGCTGCTGCGGCTCGCGGCGCTCCTGCTGGCCAGGCCGGATGTGCTGCTGCTCGACGAGCCGACCAACAATCTCGACCGGTACGCCCGGCGGCGGCTGTACGACGCCGTCGCCTCCTGGTCCGGCGTCATGATCGTGGTCAGCCACGACCGCGAGCTGCTGGAGCTGGTCGATCAGATCGCCGATCTGCGCCAGGGCGAGGTGGCCTGGTACGGCGGGAACCACTCCGCCTACGAGGAGGCGCTCGCCGTCGAACAGGAGGCCGCCGAACGCATGGTGCGCGTCGCCGAGGCCGATATGCAGCGGCAGAAGCGCGAACTGGAGGACGCCCAGATCACATTGGGCCGCCGCAAGCGGTACGGCCAGAAGATGTACGACAGCAAGCGCGAACCGAGGATCGTGATGAACGCGCGCAAGCGCGCGGCCCAGGAGTCGGCGGGCAAGCACCGCATCATGCACACCGAGAAGCTCAACGAGGCGAAGGAGCGGCTCAGCGAGGCGGTGTCGGCGGTCCGCGACGACGACGAGATCCGGATCGAGCTGCCGCACACCACAGTCCACCCGGGCCAGGGGGTGCTGCGGCTCGACGGCCTCGAACTGCGCTACGGAGCGCGGGTCGAGGGGCTCTTCGAGCTGCACGGCCCGGAGCGGATCGCCCTGGTCGGCCGCAACGGGGCGGGCAAGACCACCCTGCTCCGCACGATCACCGGGGAGCTGGCGCCGGTCGCGGGCGAGGCGGTGGCCCAGGTCCCGCTGCGCTTTCTGCCGCAGCGGCTCGATGTGCTCGACGACGCTCTGAGCGTGGTGGAGAACGTGGCCCGCGCCGCGCCCGCCGCGACCAACAACCGGATCAGGGCGCAGCTCGCGCGGTTCCTCTTCAAGGGCGCGCGGGCGGACCAGCCGGCCGGGACGCTCTCCGGCGGGGAGCGCTTCCGGGCGGCGCTGGCGGCGCAGCTGCTCGCGGAGCCCGCGCCCCGGCTGCTGCTGCTCGACGAGCCGACCAACAATCTGGACATGGCCAGTGTCCGCAGGCTCACGGCGGCGCTGGAGGGGTACGAGGGGGCGCTGATCGTGGCGAGCCACGATGTGCCGTTCCTGGAGTCCATCGGCATCACCCGCTGGCTGCTGCTGGACGGCGGGCTCCATGACGTCTCCGTGGAGGAGGTACGGGAGGGCCTGCTCCAGCGCCCCGCGGAGCAGCCCTGACCGGCCCGGTCGCCGTCCCCCGCCGAAGCCGGCCGGAAATCCCGACAGAAGGTGTCGGGATTATCCGGTTGGCTTCGGTGTCATGGACCGCGACATCGTCATCACCGGCGCACGGGAGAACAATCTCCGCGGCGTCTCGCTCACTCTGCCCAGGAACCGGATCACCGTCTTCACCGGAGTCTCGGGGTCGGGGAAGTCGTCCCTGGTCTTCGACACCATCGCCGTGGAGTCGCAGCGACAGCTCAATGAGACCTTCACCTCGTTCCTCAGGAACCGGCTGCCGAAGTACGAGCGCCCGCGGGCCGACGAGATCGACGAGCTGTCGGTGGCGATCGTCGTGGACCAGCGGCCCCTGGGCGGGAATGTGCGCTCCACGGTCGGCACCGCGACCGACATCCACTCGGTGATCCGGGTGCTGTTCTCGCGCCATGGCACCCCCAGCGCGGGCGAGGCGACGGCGTACTCCTTCAACGACCCCTCGGGCATGTGCCCGGAGTGCGACGGCGTGGGCAGAACCCTCCATGTCGACCCCGAGCGCGCGGTGGACCGCTCCCGGTCGCTGAACGAGGGGGCGCTGCTGCTGCCGGGGCTCACCGTGGGCGGCTGGGAGTGGCAGCTGTACGCCAACTCCGGCCTGTTCGATCTCGACAGACCACTCGGCGAGTACTCCCCCGAGGAGTGGCGGCTACTGCTCCACGGGTCGGGTTTCGCGGTGCGCATCGAGATGAAGTCGGGCTCCGCGGAGATGCAGTTCGAGGGGATCATCAACCGGTTCACCCGGATCTTCCTCAACCGCGACACCACGACCCTCTCGGAGAAGCGGCGGGAGGCCGCGGCCCGTTTCGTGGAGCAGCGGCCGTGCGGGGCGTGCGGCGGGGCCCGGCTGAACGAGGCGGCGCTCGCCACCCGGATCGACGGTCTGGGGATCGCCGACTACAGCCGGATGGAGGTGGCCGATCTGGTGCGGGTCCTCGACCGGATCGACGACCCGGTGGCCGGTCCGGTCGCCGCCGCCGCGCGGAGCCGGCTCCAGCGGCTGGTGGACATCGGACTGGGCTATCTCTCGCTGGACCGGGAGACGACCACCCTCTCGGGCGGGGAGGGCCAGCGGCTGAAGATGGTCCGCCATCTCGGCAGCGCGCTGACCGGGCTGACCTTCGTCTTCGACGAGCCGAGCACCGGGCTGCACCCGCGTGACGTGGGTCGTCTGGGCGAGCTGCTGACCCGGCTGCGGGACCGGGGCAACACGGTCCTGGTGGTGGAGCACGACCCGGATGTGATCGCGGTCGCCGACCATGTCGTCGACATGGGCCCGGGGGCGGGAGCGAGCGGCGGACGGGTCGTCTACGAGGGTCCGCCGGGTCCGCTGCGGGACGCGGACACCCTCACCGGCCGCTGTCTGCGCCGCCGCACCCCGCTGAAGGAGTCCTTCCGCTCCCCCGCCGGGTGGCTGCCGGTGACGGGCGCCGCGCTGCACAACCTGAAGGGGATCGATGTGCGCTTCCCGGCGGGGGTGCTCACGGTGGTCACCGGGGTGGCCGGCTCCGGCAAGTCGACCCTGGTGTCGGAGGTGTTCACGGCGGCGCACCCGGAGGCGGTGGTGATCGACCAGAGCGCGATCACCGCCTCCGTGCGCTCGACCCCGGCCTCCTTCCTGGGGGTGATGGACACCCTGCGGGGGCTCTTCGCGCGGGTGAACGGGGTGCGGCCGGGGCTGTTCAGCTTCAACTCGGAGGGGGCGTGCCGGGAGTGCTCGGGGCGGGGCGCGATCACCACCGATCTGGCGTTCATGGACCCGGTGACCCGGATCTGCCCGGTGTGCGGGGGGCGGCGGTTCCAGGACGAGGTGCTGGCCCTGCGGGTCGGCGGCCGATCCATCGCCGATGTCCTGGACATGACGGCGGCGGAGGCGGTGGAGTTCTTCGCCGGGGCCGCGGAGGCCGCCGGCGGCGGGTCCACCGCGCCGGCCCGGGACCGGGACCGGGCGCTGCCGAGGAAGCTGGCGGCGCTGGGCGAGGTGGGCCTCGGATATCTGGCGCTCGGACAGCCGCTGAGCACCCTCTCGGGCGGGGAGCGGCAGCGGCTCAAGCTGGCGACCCGGCTGCACCGCACGGGCAGTGTGTACGTCCTGGACGAGCCGACCACCGGTCTGCACATGGCCGATGTGGACACGCTGACCGCGCTGCTCGACCGGATGGTGGACGCGGGGAACACGGTGATCTGCGTCGAGCACAACCTGGAGGTGGTCAAGCGCGCGGACTGGATCGTCGATCTGGGTCCGGACGGCGGCAGGAACGGCGGCGAACTGGTCTTCGAGGGGACTCCCAAGGAGCTGCTGGACCACCCGGTGTCGCTCACCGCGGAGTATCTGCGGCGGGACACGGCCGGGCGCGAGGGCGGTCCGCGGGGCCGCGAGGGAGTGTGACCTGTCTCTCCGCACGCGCCCGTGCCCGGGGCCCTCGGCCCGCGCGCCCTGGCGCGCGCCCCCGTGACCTGCGGCGCATAACGGAACGTAACCGGCCGGGAGGGGCCGGCGCGCCCCGGGCAGGGGGGTCGACTTGGTCGCGCGCTTACAGCGCCCTTAACCTACGGTTTCGTAACCTACGAATCCGTAGGTAACTCTCCCGTCCCCAGGAGCATCCGTGACCATCACCTCTCCCCACCTGGGCAGCTCGGACGCGTGGACCGACGCCCGGCTGCTCCACGCCCTGGAGGAGGTCGTGGAGAAGGAACTCAACCGGCATCTGAAGGTCGCCAAGGACTGGATGCCCCACGAGTACGTCCCGTTCAGCGACGGACGCAACTTCCCCGGCCTCTTCGAGGACGGGCAGGCCTGGGAGCAGGAGCAGTCCAAGGTCACCGACATAGGCCGTATCGCCCTCGTCGTCAATCTGCTGACCGAGGACAATCTGCCCAGCTACCACCATGAGATCGCGTCCCTCTTCGGCCGTGACGGCGCCTGGGGCACCTGGGTGCACCGCTGGACCGCCGAGGAGGGCCGGCACGGCATCGTGATGCGCGACTACCTGCTGACCTCGCGCGCCGTCGACCCGGACAAGCTGGAGCAGTTCCGGATGTCGCACATGTCGGAGGGGTTCGAGTCCGACAACCGGCACTCGATGCTGCACTCGGTGGCGTACGTCGCCTTCCAGGAGCTGGCCACCCGCGTCTCGCACCGCAACACCGGCCACCAGTCGGGCGACCCCGTCTGCGACCGGATGCTGGCCCGGATCGCGACCGACGAGAATCTGCACATGGTCTTCTACCGCAACCTGCTGGGCGCGGCCTTCGAGATCGCCCCCGATCTCACCATGCGGTCCGTGCGCGATGTCGTCGTCGACTTCCGCATGCCCGGCCACGGCATCCCCGGCTTCGAGCGGGCCGCCGCGCAGATGGCGATCGGCGAGATCTACAACATGCGCATCCACCACGACGACGTCCTCGCCCCGGTGCTGCGCTTCCTGAAGGTCCTGGAGATCGACGGCCTCGGCCCCGACGGTCTCCAGGCCCAGGAGGAGCTGGGGCTGTACATGAACGGCCTCGACGCCGAGGCGGCCAAGTTCGACGAGAAGCTGGCGGCCCGCAAGGCCCGCATGGCGGCCCGGGCGGCGGGCTGACCCCGCCTTCTCACCAGCCGGTCTCCCGGTAGTCCTTCAGCACCACCCCGGCGACCGGGGAACCGGCCTCGCCCCGCACGATCGGATCGTGGATCGGGGCCGCGCCGTCGACGACATCGAGCGGGGCACGGGTCCCGGCCGCCGCGATCCACGCCCTGCGCGGCGCCGGGTTCTCATCGGTGATCCAGCCGGTGTCCACACCGCACATGCAGACCCCCTGGACGGCGAGCCGCGCCGCGCTCGTGCGCGTGAGCATATTGAGCGCGGCCTCGTCCGGCTCGGGCTCCGGCTCCAGCTCCGGCGCCGTCTCGCTCTCGCGCAGAACGGGGTCGAGCGCCCGGTCGGCGCGGCCGACGGCGGCCATCGGGGTGTAGCCGGGCGGGAGCGCACCGCGCTCACCGGCCGCCGGCCGGGCACAGGAGGCGGCCGGACGGCGGATCGTCTGCGCCGCGTTGTTGACGAGGATGTCCAGCGGCCGGCCCGCCGCGCGCAGCCGCTCGCACACCCCGATCACCTGCCGGGGATCACGCAGACCGACGGCGACGACGGTGAGCCGGTCCAGCCGGCGCTCGCTGCCCGGGACCGCCCGGAAGCGCGCGAGGGTGTCCTGCGGGAAGCGGCTGGTGACCAGGGTCTCGGCGCCGTCCCTCAGCATCATCAGGGCGAGCCGGAAGCCGATCTTCACCCGCCCGCCGGTGAGCAGGACCCGGCGGCCCGTCAGATCCGTCGACAGCCCTCGGCGCGCGGTGTTGTCGGAGGCGCAGGCCGGGCAGAGCAGATGGCAGAAGCCGTCCGTGTGCCAGTACAGCTCCTCGTGGACAGAGCAGCGGCGGGGGCGCGCGAGGACACCGGGTGTCCCGGCCCCGGCGGGCAGCGGCGCGTCCTCCCGGCGGTCCAGCCCGCCGGTGACGGTGCCCGCCACCACCCCGGCGTCCGCGTCCCGGCGCAGGCGCCGCAGCTCCCTGCGCCGTCTGTTGCGGCTCTCCCGCGCGAAGGACGAGGCCACCTCCTCGCCCAGCCGCCTGGACGGTCCGCTCGAAAGCGGCCAGTTCGTCGGTGGTGATCTGATGTCCATGGTGCTCCGCTCCCGGGTTTCTCCCGGTGATTCTCATAACCGATGGTCCGGGAGGGCATCCGGATAAACCACCACTCGTCCGGGTGACGCCGGTTGCGGCTCCGGGCTGATGATCTGTCAGGGTGTGCTGCCATGGATCTCCAGGTGGACACCGAGGAACTGGGGCGCCTCGCGCGCGCCCTGGAGCGGTCGCTGTCATCGCTGGCCGAGGCGCGCTCCGCGCTCCGGCGGGCGCGGGCGGACCAGTTGGGCACCGGCCGTCTCGACCGGGCCTGCGACGGCTTCCAGGAGCGCTGGGCCCACGGAGCGGAGCGGTTACGGGACCGGATCGCGTCGATCGACGACGGGGTGCGGCTCAGCCACCGCGGCTACGCCGAGGTCGACACGGCCGTCGAGGACTCCTTCCGCCCGGCGCCCGGCCATGGCTGACCACCCCCACCTGGGCTGGGACCCGGCCCCCGGCAGCCCGCCCGCCATCGCGGCGCTGCGCACCTCGCTCACCGCCTCCGCGACGGCCCTCGCCACCGCCCACCGCCTGGTGACCCGCCTCCTCACCGAGACGTCCTCCTGGCGGGGCGAGGCCGCCGAGGCCTTCCGCGCCGCCCTCGACGGCGACCTCCCCCGCCGCCTCGACCAGGCCCACCGCTCCCTCGCCCGGGCGGCCCGCGAACTCTCCCGCTGGCACGACGACCTGCTCGCCTTCCAGTCCACGGCCCGCGCGTACGACACCCGCGCCCGGCGTGCCCAGCAGTCCCTCACCCGCGCCCGCACCCACGAACACCACCTCCGCTCCACCCCCACCACCCCGGAAGCCGACCTCCGCACCGCCTCATCCGCCGTGGCGGACGCCCTGGCGGAACTGGAGGGGGTGCGGAGGCTGGCGCGCGAACTGGAGGGGGAGCACGAGGCGGCGGCGGGGAGGGTGGCGAAGGGGATGGAGGAGGCGGGGGTGGGGGTGGAAGGGGAGGAGGAGGGGGTGCTGGACAAGGTTCTGACCTGGGTCGACGACAACTTGGGTGACGCCTTGAGCCTGTTGTCGGCCTCCCTGGGGCTCTTCGCCGTCTTCATCGCGGCCCCGGTCGCCGTACCCCTGCTCTTCGCTGCCGCGGGGCTGAGCCTTGCCGCGCTCGTCTCGCACGCTTCCGACCCGGAGCACAGAGCCGCCCTCAGCGGCGGACTCAGGCAGGGCAGGTTCGATGGTCAGTTCTGGTCCAGCGCGGTGACTCTCGGCGGTGACGCCCTGGGGACACTTCCCGGCGTGGGGGCTGTCGCGCACGGAGCCAAGAGCATGGTCAACACGACCCGATCGGGTATCGCGGCCGACGAGGGGGCGTCGGTGAGTCTTCGAAATGGCGTACGGGCCTTCGGGACCGGCTCGTCCGAGGCGATGCACCAGATCAACGAGGCACCGAAGCCGGTACTGGACTGGGTGGTCCGGAGAACCAGCCCTCGCGTGGAAGTGCCCCTGCAGGCGGGCGTCGCGGGCAGTGCCGTGGTAACCGCAGGAGTCGGGCTCACCCCGGCTGAGGACAGTGACGGCGCCAAGACCGCGGCGACCGGCGTTGACGGTGCCCGGATCGCCGCGTCCGACGCACCGAGCGCCGGCCTCAACGCGGCTCGCATCTGGGCCCAGCTGACGAGATAGGACCAAACGACATGCCACCCGCTCCTTCTGCCGAATCCCGGTGCGAGCCTTGTTGGTTCGGCCTGCCACCGGGATTCGTCGACCTCCCCCACGATGACGTGAGCGAGGTGAAGGAGCGCATGAAACATGACATTCTGGCACTGCCTCTTCCCTCCCACGTCCGTGACCAGTACACGCGCGCAGCCGAAGTGCTCAGCGGACTACTCGAAGATCTATGCGGACAAGGAGTCATGCACTTCGCCTTCGGCCTCCACTCAGGAGGAGCTCAGAGGGTCTCCATGTCGGTCCTGACCCTGTCGGAGATCTGCACCAGCCTGATGACAAGCAACCTGGCCGCTGCGCAGTGCGCGATTCATCTCGTACGGAATCCCCTGGGCGCCATTCTCCGGCGCGACCTCGTGGACCTGCCGTGCAAGGCACCAGCGGCACTGGTGACGTGCCTTCTCCCGGTTCCGTCGCTGGAGATCGGTCCCGCGAGAATCCCCGCCCGCAGCGATGGTGTCTTCCAGGCACGGCTGGCGGTCGGGCGCCCCGCCAGTTCACGTGTGATCCTCGTCGACCTCACCACCGCATCGACTGATCTCTCGGAGGAGTACACCGAGATCGTGCTCGGGATCGGCCGTACTCTGCGCTTCACCGACCCCGTCGCACGACCGACTGGGCCACGGCCCAGGAGCCGACTCTCGGAGATGTAACCCGTCATGTGTCGCGGAATGCCCACCAGGGAGCAGCCGGCCTTCGCCCATGCGCCAACGGCAGCGGGGTACCGCCGGCTCGTGGCAGGACGAAGGCTCGGCGTCGCCGCGGCTCTCGGCGTACCGGCCGCGCTCATCTGGGCCGCAGAGCTCACTGCCTTCCCTGACGAAGCGATTCCGCTCCTCGCCGTGGCGCTTCTGGCCAGCCCCTTCCCTCTGCTGGTCTCAGTTCTCGCCCTGATTCACACGCCCAGGACCGCGCGCGTTCTCCAGTGCTACGCGTGGCGGTCCTATCCCTGTCGCTACCCGCAGGGGAGTCAGAGGCGGAGCTTCGCCATCGCCGTCACCGTCGCGCCCGGGGAGGAGATCCTGCTCCGGACCACGCCGTACCGGCGCGGCCTCGGGCGCAGGCGGAGCGATCGGCTGGACACCATCTGGTTCGCGGGCGACCCCGCAGCGGGAGGCGTCCTCTCGCCGGTCGGCGGGGCCCGTCCCGTCAGGGCCCTGCGCACGGCCCTCTGGGAGAGCGGGGCACAGGTACCGCCCGCCGACGCCCAGGCCGAGCGGGCGGGTCTGGCGAGAGAGGGGCGATTCGTGCGGCGCTGGTTCTGAGAACGTCAGCCGCGCCCCCTCCGCAGCACATCACGCTCCTGCTCCGACATCCCACCCCACACCCCGAACTTCTCGTCATGCCTCAGCGCGTACTCCAGGCACTCCACCCGCCCCTCACAAGCCCCGCACAGCCGCTTCGCCTCCCGTGTCGAGGACCCCGGGGCCGGGAAGAAGAACTCGGGGCCCGTCTGGGCGCACAGGGCCGTCTCCTGCCAGGAGAGGTCGTCGTCGGTGGTGGTCGTGGTGTTGGTCGGCATACCCGACACCCTCCCTCGCACCGATAAACGCCGGATCAATGACCCATCAACACCCTGCTGGAGCGCCCCGCGCCCTCCCGCGCCCGCGCACCCTCACCCCTCCCCCTGCATCACCGCGAACCGCGGGCCCCACGGGTCCGACAGCTGGGCGAAGCGGCCCACGCCCTGGAGGTCGACAGGGGGTGTGATGAGCGTGGCGCCGGTGGAACCGGCGCGGGTGACGGTGGCGTCGCAGTTCTGGACGGCGAAGTAGGGGAGCCAGTGGGGGGTGGTCCCGGAGGAGGTGGCGGCGAGGGGGACCAGGCCGGCGAACATCGCCTCCGGGGACTCGCCCGCCGGGTGGGTCATGGTGTAGGAGCCGGAGCCGTCGGGGTAGGGGACGGCGGTGGTCTCCCAGCCGAAGACCTCGGTGTAGAAGGCCAGATCGGCGTCCGGGTCCGGGGTGTACAGCTCCAGCCAGCACAGGGCGCCGGGGGCGTTCACCACGTCGAGGCCCTTGGTCAGGGCCGGCTGCCAGATGCCGAAGCCGACGCCCGCGCGGTCCGCGAGGACCGCCATGCGGCCCCGGTCGAAGACATCCATCGGTTCGACGACCACCGTGCCGCCGGCCCGGCGCACCGCTTCCGCCGTGGCGGCGGCGTCGGCCGACTGGAAGTAGATGTTCCAGGCGGGCGGGCCCTGCTCCGGCGGGACGGTCATGCCCGCCGCCGCGGTGCCGCCGTCCAGCGTGAACATTCCGTAGCCGCCCGCCTCCGGCCCGGCGGACGCGAAGGTCCAGCCGAAGATCCCGGCGTAGAAATCGGTCGCGGCCTCCAGATCCGGTGTCCCCAGATCGAGCCAGTTCGGGGAGCCGGTGACATAACGCGTGGTGAGCATGGTGCGCTCCTTCGCGGGGTCCCGTTCGTCTCCCTGTCGAGTCTGCTATCGATGCCCGGGGCCCGCATCCCTGGGGGCCGGGCGCGGCTGTGCGCCGGGCGCGTGCTCCCGGGCGCGGTGCGGCTCGTACCCCGGGATCGTGCCGTCGGGCTTGGCCACCAGGAGGAGCCCGGCCATCCCCATGTCCGAGTGGCTCTGGACATGGCAGTGGTACATCCACGCGCCCGCGCCCGCGTTCTCGCCCGCGATGATCTGGAAGCCGAAGGAGTCCGCCGGGCCGGTGATCTTGTTGTCGATGACCCTGCTGACATCGCCGGGGCCGCTGAGCAGGCCCGTTCTGTTGTCCGCCCAGCGGTGCCCATGGATATGGAACGTGTGGTACAGCTCACCGTGCGTGATCATGATGATCTCGACACGGTCACCGACCGTGACCCGGAAGTCGGGACCCGTGTGGCCGGGCTTGTTGTTGATCGTCATGTCGTTGAAGACGATGGTGCACTGGTGGTCGGGGAGCGGATCGCCCTGGCGGCGGACGACCACCGGACCGTACAGGCCCTTGCGGATGCCGCCCGTGCCGTGGTCCGTGCCCACGACATGGTCGTGGTAGTGCCAGTAGCCGGCGCTCCCGGCGCGCCAGGTGCCGTCCGCGCGGCGGCCGGGGAGGTGGGTGCGCCAGGTGTACGTACGGGTCGCGCCGGGTTCCACATGGCTGCGACTCATCCGGGTGCCGTCGTTGGCGATGTCGTAGTCGACGCCGTGGACATGCAGGCTGACCGGCACGTCCAGGGTGTTCTCGAACTCGATGTGGAGGGTGTCGCCCTCGGTCAGTTCGATCAGCGGGCCGGGGACGGACGCCTTGCCCTTCTCCAGGCCGTACCCCATCCCGCCGTCGGCGAGCTTCTCCGCGTAGAGCTTCATATGGCGTATCCGGCCGCCCGCCGGGGCGGTCCTCAGGCCGCCGGCGGCGGCGGGAGCGCCCCGCGCCCCGGGGGCGGTGGCGAGCGACAACGATGTCGTCCCCGTCGCCGCCACCGCTCCCCCGGCCAGCAGCCGGCGGCTGAAGCCCCGTCTGTCCATGCCCTGACCACGACCCTCGCCCATGCCGGACTCTCCACTCCGCTCGGGGAGATGACGGGGCTCACCCCCGGGAACGGCCATACGGTAGCCGGGCGACCAGCGTTTTTCCACACTCAGGACAAAGTTCGTTCTTTTCCGGCTCCACCTCTTGGCGGAACCGGCGAACAGGTCTAACTTCCAAGGCTGTTGCTGTGACCACAGAGGGGTGGGTGACCATATGCACCGCACACCGCGTCGCGGGCCGAGATCCCCGGGACGCCCGGTGGCGGCGGTCCTGGGGGCCGGCGCACTGATCGTCTCGCTGCTCGGCGGGGGTGCGTCCGCGTCCGCGCAGGAGCCGCCGGAGCCGCCGGACCCGAAGAAGACAACGTTGTCCCTGCCCTCGCCGCCCGGCGGGCGCGCCGTGCGGGTGCTGGTCTTCCACGGCTCCGCCGGAGCCGAGTCGCCCACCGTGGACGCCGGGATCGCGGCGATCGAGTCCATCGGTCTGACCGGCCCGGCCGCCGGGCGGTTCGCCACCGTGGCGACCGACGACGCCGCCGTGTTCACCGACGCCCGGCGGCTCGGCCGGTTCAACGCGGTGGTCTTCCTCACCGGGGGCGGCGATGTGCTCGACCCGGAGCAGGAGGCGGGTCTGGAGTCGTACATGGAGGCCGGCGGGGGCTTCCTGGGCATCCATGACGCGGCCAGGACCGAACCGTACTCCGACTGGTTCACCGGGCTGGTCGGCGCCCGGCCGGCCGGGGCCGCGAGCACGGTGCAGCGCGCGGTGGTGGAGGTCGGCGACCGCCGGCACCCGGCCACCGCGTCGCTGCCGCTCCAGTGGAAGCGGCCGGACAAGTGGTTCAACTGGGCGGCCAACCCGTCCGGCGGCGTCCACACGGTCGCCCGGCTGCGGGAGAGTTCGTACACCCCGGCGGCGGGGGCGAACGGCTGGGACCACCCCATCTCCTGGTGCCGCGACTACGACGGCGGGCGCTCGTTCTACACCGGGATGGGCGGCACCGCCGACAGCTTCGCCGAGACCGGCTTCCGCGACCATCTGCGCGGCGCGCTCGCCTGGACCTCCCGGCTCGCGCGGGCCGACTGCAAGGCCACCATCACCTCCCACTACACGGCCGAGCGGGTCACCCGGCCCAACCAGCCGGGGCAGAACGACCAGATCGGCGAGCCGCACGGACTGACCGTCTCCCCCGACGGCACCGTCTTCTCCATCGGGCGCGGCGGCTCGGACGGAAGTGTTCCGGTCGTCACCGACTGGAACAGCCCCGACGTCGGCAGGGGCCGGGGCGAGATCCATGTGTACGACCCGGCCACCCGGGAGGTGACCCTGGCCGGGGCGCTGACCGTCTTCGGCAACAAGGGCGGCGGGGACGAGCTGACCAAGAACGAGGAGGGTCTGCTCGGGATCGAGCTGGACCCGCGCTTCGCCTCCAACGGCTGGGTGTATCTGCATTACACCCCGCACGAGCGGATCGACCGCGAGAAGCGGATCGGCGACCGGCGGGTCTCCCGCTTCACCTGGGACCGCACCACCCGCCGGCTGGACCCCGCCAGCGAGAAGGTGCTGCTCTCCTGGCCGGTGCAGCTCCACAGCTGCTGCCACGCGGGCGGCGGGATGGCCTTCGACTCCCGGGGCAATCTGTACATCGCGACCGGCGACAACAACTCATCCGGCTTCAGCGGCGGCTACTCGGGCAACAACCCCCTCCCCACCTACCGGG
Source organism: Streptomyces sp. NPDC001889 (assembly GCF_053594535.1). NCBI lineage: Bacteria > Bacillati > Actinomycetota > Actinomycetes > Kitasatosporales > Streptomycetaceae > Streptomyces > Streptomyces sp. NPDC001889. Next base: position 24,894 of record NZ_JBSFER010000028.1, on the reverse strand, counting down.
GCACCGCCTTCGCCGACGCCCGCCGCACCTCGGGCAACACCAACAACCTCAACGGGAAGATCCTCCGCGTCCACCCCGAGGACGACGGCACTTACACCCTCCCCGAGGGGAATCTCTTCACCGGCCGGGAGCCCGACGAGGGCGGTGGGAAGACCCGTGGCGAGATCTATGTGATGGGGGTCCGCAACCCCGCCCGGATCTTCGTGGACCGGACGACCGACATCCTGTACGCGGGGTGGGTGGGCCCGGACGCCGGGGCGCCGTCGACGACCTGGGGCCCCGCCAAGTACGACACCTTCGCGGCGATCACCCGGGCGGGCAACCACGGCTGGCCGTTCTGCATGGGCAACAACCAGCCCTACCGTGACCGCAATCTGCCGGACCCGGCCACACCGCTCGGCTGGTACGACTGCTCCGCGCCGAGGAACGAGTCGCCGCACAACGACGGCCTGGTGAAGGTGCCGCCGGTGACGCCGAACACCATCTGGTACGCGCCCCAGGGCGGCGCCCCGGACTTCCCGCGCGACGCGGCCGGCGTGCCCAGCTACCGGGAGTCCGAGCAGAAGCTGCTGCTGCCCTGGCTCAAGGGCGGCGGGCAGGCCACCATGAACGGCCCGGTCTACCGCCACGACGGGTCGAGCACGAGCGCGGTGCGGTGGCCCCCGTACTGGGACGGCAAGTGGTTCGTCGGGGACTTCTACGACGGGGACCAGCCCCGGCACGCGGTGCTGACCGACCCCGCGACGGTGGGCAGGGGCGGTCTCCCGGTGCACGCGGAGTCCCTGAAGAAGATCGTCCCGGTCGGGGCGAACGGCATCCGCAACCTCATGGACTGGAAGTTCGCGCCCGACGGCTCGCTCTACGTCCTGGACTACGGGCGCGGGTTCTTCACCTCCGACTCCCGCTCGGCGCTGTGGCGGATCACCTATCACGGCGGCGGGGCGACCCCGGCCGCCGACGGCCTGGCGCGGAAGGCGGCGGTCCGATGAGCGGTGGTCCGATGAGCGGTGGTCCGATGAGCGGTGGTCCGATGAGTCCCGGCCCGGCGAATCGGGGCCGGGGTCCGGGGAGAAACGGCCCGGCAGGACACCGTCCGGGGGGAGGCGGCTCCCCGAGAACGGCGGGACGGCTGTGGACGGCCCTGGTGGCCTCGGTGGCGCTGGTCGTGGGCCTGCTGTCGACAGCCGCGCACGGCCGGCCGGAGGGGGCCGCCGGGCGGGCCGGGGCGGGAACGGCGGCGCGGCAGACGCTGACCTGGACCGCCGGTGACCCGATCGACCGCTATCTCTCCTTCCCCGCGACGGCGGTGGAGGGCCGGACCACCATCGTCTTCGAGAACAGCCGGGCGAGCGGCAACACGACCGGGATGCCGCACTCCCTGACCTTCGACGTCTCGGACCCGGAGTACAACAACGACGTACCGCTGAACATCCTCGCCAACCCCGGGGACGACCGGGGCGGCCGGCACACGGCGGAGGTGACGCTCACCCCCGGGCGGTACCGCTTCTCCTGCGCCATCCCCGGCCACGGCACCATGCGGGGCGTCCTCACCGTCACCGAGAGCACCGGCGGCGACACCACACCGCCGGACACCTCGGCGGCCGTCACGGGCGACCGCGACGACCAGGGCGCCTATGTCGGGCAGGCGACGGTGACACTCACCGCGACCGACGAGGGCTCCGGAGTGGAGCGCACCGAGTACGCGCTGGGGGCGGACGGCCCCTGGCAGCCGTACACCGCCCCGGTCGTGGTGAACACCGTCGGCGCGCACACACTGCGCCACCGGGCCACCGACCGGGCCGGGAACACGGGGGCCGGGAAGAGCGAGTCCTTCACGGTGGCCGCGCCGCCGACCGGCGACACCACACCGCCGGACACCTCGGCGACGGTCGCCGGCGACCGCGACGGCCAGGGCCGCTACCGGGACACGGCCACCGTGACCGTGACCGCGTCCGACACCGGCTCGGGCGTCAACACCATCGAGTACGCGCTCGGGGAGGCCGGCGCCTGGCAGCCGTACACCGCCCCGGTCGTGGTGGACTCCCCCGGCGCGCACACGGTCCGCTACCGGGCCACCGACCGGGCGGGCAACGCGGCGGGGGTGAAGTCCGCCTCCTTCACGGTGGTCGCGACCCCCGCGCCGGACCGGGAACCGCCGGTGACGGCGGCCTCGGTGAGCGGACGGCTGAACTCCGACGGCGCCTATGTGACCAGCGCCCGGGTCACGGTCGACGCCACCGACGCGGGCGGCTCGGGGGTGGAGCGGATCGAGTACTCGCTCGACGGCGGCCCGTATCTCGCCTACACCGCACCCGTGCTGATCGACCGGGTGGGCTTCCACTCGGTGCTGCACCGGGCCACGGACCGGGCGGGCAACACCTCGCAGGCGCGGCGGGTCACCCTCACCGTCGCCGAGGGCGGCGGCGTCCCGGCGCCCCACTGCCCCGAGTGGGACGAGCGGCTCACCGTGATCGTGGGCACCGTCGACTCCGGGGTGCCCAACCGGATGACCCGGGGCCGCTGCACGGTCAATGAGCTGATCGAGGACGAGAAGTCCTGGTCCTCGCACGCGCTCTTCCTCAAGCACGTCGACTCGGTGCTGGACGGGCTGCTGGCGGAGGGGGTCGTGGACGCGCGCGAGCACCGGGTGGTGTACCGGGCGGCCCGGCAGTCGGGCATCGGCAGACCGGGCCGGAACACCGGCTACCGCCCGCTGTTCGACGGCTCCCGGGCGTCCTTCGACCGCTGGCAGCACGTGGGCGGCGGCTCGTTCGCCCTCAACGACGACGGGACGATGACCAGCGGCACCACCCGGGCCGGTCTGGGCATGCTGTGGTTCCCCGGGACGCGGTTCGGGGACTTCTCGCTGAAGCTCCAGTGGCGGGACGACGCCCCCGGCGGCTCCCACGCCAACAGCGGGGTCCTCGTCCGCTTCCCCGGGGTGCACGACCACCCGGAGGAGCCGCGCCCCGAGTGGGTCGCCATCACTTTCGGCCACGAGGTGCAGATCCTGGACCGGCCGGACGGCGACCCGTACAAGACGGGCTCGGTCTACGGCTTCGACCGGGTCGGGCTCGGCGGTGCCGGGGTGACGCCGAAGGGCACCTGGAACGAGTACGAGATCCGGGTGGTCGGGCAGTCGTACGAGGTGCTGCGCGACGGCGTGCTGATCAACCGGTTCGAGAACACCGGCGGCCAGGAGTTCGTCCCGCCGCGCGCCGGCGACCCCGGGACCGACGGCCGGCGGTACGCCACCGGGTACATCGGGCTCCAGGTCCACGGCACCACGGATGTGGTCTCGTACCGCAATATCCGGATTCAGGAGCTGTGACCGGGGCGGCGGCCCTCCGTCCGGGGGCCGCCGCCACTCCCGCCGTCACTCCGGGTCGCGCGCGCGGCTGGGCTGGACCCGTTTGGGCTCGCCGGGCATCTTCGGGTACTCCGGCGGATAGGGCAGATCGCCCAGGCCGTGGTCCGCCTCGTCGCGGCGGGCGGTCTCCAGCAGGGTCTCCAGGCTGAAGCGGTGCTCGTCCATGTCGGCGTGGACATCGCCCTCGCGCGCGTAGCGGCCGGGCATGGTCCTGATGTCGAAGTCCTCCGGGCGGGCGTCGTCGATCTCCTCCCAGCGCAGGGGCGCGGAGACCGGGGCGTGCGGCCGGGGGCGGACCGAGTAGGCGGAGGCGATGGTGCGGTCGCGGGCGGTCTGGTTGTAGTCGACGAAGATCCGCTCGCCGCGCTCCTCCTTCCACCACTTGATGGTCACCCGGTCCGGCATCCGCCGCTCCAGCTGCCGTCCGCAGGCGATGGCGGCGCGCCGGACCTGGGTGAAGGTCCAGCGGGGTTCGATGGGGACGAAGACATGGAGACCGCGCCCGCCGGAGGTCTTGGGCCAGCCGCGCAGCCCGGCCTCGTCGAGGACGGCGCGCAGTTCGTGGGCGGCGCGCACGGCGTCCGCGTAGTCGGTGCCGGGCTGGGGGTCGAGGTCGATGCGGAGTTCGTCGGGGTGGTCGGTGTCGTCGCGGCGGACCGGCCAGGGGTGGAAGGTGACGGCGCCCAGATTGGCGGCCCAGATCACGGCGGCGGGTTCGGCGGGGCACATCTCGTCGGCGGACCGGCCGCTGGGGAAGGTGATGTGGGCGGTGGGAATCCAGTCGGGGAGGTGCTTGGGGGCGCGCTTCTGGAAGAAGGACTCGCCGGTCACCCCGTCGGGGTAGCGCTCCAGGGTGGTGGGGCGGTCGCGCAGGGCGCGGGTGATGCCGTCGCCGACGGCGAGGTAGTAGGTGACCATGTCGAGCTTGGTGTATCCGTGCTCGGGAAAGTAGATCTTGTCGGGATGGGACACGCGCACGGTGCGTGTCCCCACGTCCAGCTCCACCGCTCCAGCCATGTCCGTCAGGGTATGTCGTGCCGACATTCACCGCATACCGGACACTGTTCCCATGGATCTGCCGGTGATGCCGCCCGTGAAACCGATGCTCGCCAAGTCCGTGAGGACCATCCCGCCCGGTATGCAGTACGAGGCCAAGTGGGACGGCTTCCGGGCGATCGTGCACCGCGACGGCGACGAGATGGTGCTGGGCTCCCGCACCGGCAAGCCGCTCACCCGCTACTTCCCCGAGCTGGTCGAGGCGCTGGCGGCGAATCTGCCCGCACGGTGCGTGGTGGACGGCGAGATCGTCGTCGCCCATGAGGGGCGCCTCGACTTCGACCGGCTCAGCGAGCGCATCCACCCCGCCGACTCCCGGGTGCGGACCCTCGCCGAGCGGACCCCGGCGAGCTTCATCGCCTTCGACCTGCTGGCGCTGGGCGACCGTGCGCTGCTGGACGCCCCGCTGTCCGAGCGCCGGACCCGGCTCGCCGAGGCACTGCGCCCCGCCGCTCCCCCGGTCCATCTCGCGCCGGCCACCACGGACCGGCAGCTCGCGGCGGAGTGGTTCGACCGGTACGAGGGCGCGGGGCTCGACGGGATCGTCGCCAAGCCGCTCGATCTGCCCTACCGGCCCGACGCGCGGCTGATGTACAAGATCAAGCACGAGCGGACCGCCGATGCCGTGCTCGCCGGCTACCGCTTCCACAGGAGCGGGCCGGTCCTCGGCTCGATGCTGCTGGGGCTGTACGACGGGACGGGCACGCTCCAGCACGTCGGCGTCTGCGCCGCCTTCCCCATGAAGCGGCGGGCGGAGCTGATCGCCGAGCTGGAGCCGCTGCGGATGGACCCTCCGGACGGCCACCCCTGGGCCGCCTGGGCGCGGGAGAGCGCCCACGAGGGGGCCAGGCTGCCGGGCGCGCCGAGCCGCTGGAGCGGGAAGAAGGATCTGTCGTGGGTGGCGCTGCGGCCCGAGCGGGTGGTGGAGGTGGCCTACGACCACATGGAGGGGGACCGATTCCGGCACACCGCCCAGTTCCGCCGCTGGCGCCCCGACCGGGACCCCTCCGGATGCACCTACGCCCAGCTCGCGGAGCCGGTGCGCTACGACCTCGCGGAGGTGCTCTCGGCACCCGGGGGCTGAGAGACGGGCGCCGGCGCCGAAGCCGCCGGGGAATCGGGCGAGTTGATCGATTCGGATGCCCGTGCGGCGTTCGCGTAAGGTGTGTCGCCGGTGCCGCCCGAGACGGAGGGCCGGGCGAGCCGCGCTGTGCGCACCTCTCGTACGACACCGTGGTCCCGGTCGCCTCGACGGGGGCGCGGGCTGCGGGGTCGCCGCGCTGCTCGGGCCCTCCTCGCATCCTCGCGCACGCCCGTGTCCGGCTCCTGTGCGCGCCGCGCGGAGGGGAGTCGGCGGGAGAGGGCACCGCTCACTGCCCGGGGGGGTCGCACCGCCGGTGCGCAGTGGGAGATCGAGGGGCGGCCGGCGACGGTTGCCCCACCGGGACATTCCCGCCGCCGAACGCGGACCTCGCTCCGCTAGGTATGGAGGGACAGGGTCCGCCGGGAGCCCGGCGGACCGCTGGAGCAGAAGAGAAGGACTACGCCGTGACCGCCTCGCCCTCACCCCTCGTCCCCGTGCCGATCCCGGACCGGGTGGCCGTGCTGATCGGATCGTGCATGCCCGACCATGTGCTGCGCGCGGAGATCGAGGCGGACAGCGCCGCACGGGAGATCGGCCGCTTCCGGGGCCCGCTGTGCGCCGAGGACCGGGCCGACCGGGAGTACGCGCTCTCCGTGCTGGCCCGGGCGAACAAGGTGCTGGCCGCGCACCACCCCCGGCTGGTGATCGGCCCGTACCAGGGGTGCTGAGGCGCGGGCGGAGCGCCCGGCGCCGTGCCGGGATGTGAGCGCCGTGGGCCGCCGCTACCCCGGGCGGACTCCCCCCGCATGCGGCTGACCTGGGACGGTGTGACGCTGCGAGGGTGACCTCCGGGATTGACACCGCAAGCGGCGCCGCCGCGCCGCCCGTGCTCGACGCGCGGCAGCGGAACATCGTCTTCGGCACGGTTCTGCTCGGGGTGCTGCTGGCCGCGCTGGACCAGACGATCGTCGGGACCGCGCTGCCCACGATCGTCTCGGAGCTGGGCGGCGCCGCGCACATGTCGTGGGTGGTCACCGCGTATCTGCTCACCGAGACCGTCGCCACGGTCCTGGTCGGCAAATTCGGCGATCTCTTCGGCCGGAAGCTGATCTTCCAGATCTCGGCGGTCATCTTCATCACCGGCTCGTTCCTGTGCGGGCTGTCCACCACGATGGCCGCGCTCATCGGCTGGCGGGGGCTCCAGGGCATCGGCGCGGGCGGGCTGATGGTCACCTCGATGGCGCTGATCGCCGATGTCATCCCGCTGCGCGACCGGGGCAAGTACCAGGGCGCGATCGGCGCGGTCTTCGGTGTCTCCACGGTGGTCGGCCCCCTCATCGGCGGGCTCTTCACCGACCATCTGACCTGGCGCTGGGCGTTCTACGTCAATGTCCCGATCGCCATCGCCGTGGTGGTCGCCGCCGCCCGCACCATGCCGTCCGTGCGCGCGGCGGGCCGCCCGGTCATCGACTACGCGGGCATCGCGCTGGTGACGGCGGGCGCCGGAGCCCTGATCCTCGCGACGAGCTGGGGCGGGAACCAGTACGCCTGGAGCTCACCGGTCGTCCTCGCGCTCTTCGCCGGCGGACTGCTCTCGCTCGTCCTCTTCTGCCTGGTGGAAGTGCGGGCCGCCGAGCCCATGCTGCCCATGCGGCTCTTCCGCAATCCGGTCTTCACCGTCTGCTCCGTGCTGAGCTTTGTCGTCGGCTTCGCCATGCTCGGCGCGCTCACCTTTCTGCCCACCTATCTCCAGTACGTGGACGGGGACTCGGCCACCCTCTCCGGGGTGCGCACCCTGCCGATGGTGCTGGGGCTGCTGGTCGCCTCCGTCTGGAGCGGCAACGCGGTCAGCAGAACCGGCCGGTACCGGATCTATCCCATCGTCGGCAGCGTGGTGATGGGCGCGGGCCTGTTCCTGCTCTCGCTGATGGGGCCGGGGACCGGGGCCTGGCTGGAGTCGCTGTACATGGTGGTGCTCGGCGTCGGCATCGGTCTGTCGATGCAGGTGCTGACGATCGCCGTGCAGAACACCGTGGAGTACGCCGATCTCGGCACCGCGACCTCCGGGGTCACCTTCTTCCGGACGCTGGGCAGCGCGTTCGGGGCGGCGGTGTTCGGCACCATCTACGCCAACGCGCTGGCCCCGAACCTCACCCGGGCCGTGGCGCGGGCGGCGCGGGAGGTGGGCGCCGACCCGGCGGTGATCGCCCGGCTGGCGCGCAGCCCCCGGGGGCTGCACCACCGGCTGACGGCCGCGCAGCGCGAGCCGATCGTGCAGGCGTACGCGGACACCCTCCAGACGGTCTTCCTCTGGACCGTGCCCGTCGCCGCGCTGGGGCTGCTGGTCGCGCTCTTCCTGAAGGAGGTCCCGCTGCGCGACACGGTCAGGGCCGCCTCCACCGACATGGGCGACGGCTTCTCGTCGCCGACCACCGGGGACTCGGAGAAGCTGCTGGAGGGGGCGGTGGCGAAGATCGTCTCCCGGACCGGGCCCGCGACCGCGCGGCAGGTGGTCACCGGCTCCGACAGCAGGCTGGACATCGCGGGCGCCTGGGCGGTGATGGAGGTGGAGCAGATGACCCGGCTGGTCGGGCACGCCAGCGCGGGGCTGATCGCGGCCCGCCACCGGCTGCCGCCCGAGGTGCTGGTGCCGGTGTTCGCCCGGATGGTGGACGAGGGGTTCCTGAGCCGGGAGGGAAGCTACTTCTCCCACACCGAGGCGGGGCGGCGGGAGGCCGGCGCGATCACCCGCGCCTGGCAGCAGTGGCTCGGCGACCAGCTGGAGCACGACATCGGGCGGCCTCCGGGCCCCCGGCTGCACGCCGCGGCCGACAGCATCGCCAAGCGGCTCCTCGCCGAGGAACTGGAGGAGGGCCTGCCGAGGAAGTGACCACCGGGACCGGGGCCCGGCGGTGCCGGCCGGCGCGGGGGCACGGCGGTGCGGGGCCGGGCCGGTGCCGGGCCCGGCGGATCACTCCAGGAAGACCCCGTCCACGTACACCCACAGACCCCGCACCCGCTCGAAGGCGCTCCTCTCGTGCAGCGCCCCCCGCTGTCCGTGCTGCCGGTACCGCGCGCGGAAGGTGACCGTCCCCGTGGAGTGGAAGGGACTGCCCTCGGTGGTCCCGGTGATCTCCAGCCCGCTCCAGCGCGTCGCCGGGTCGAGCTCCAGCTCGGGGGGCCTGGTCGCCGGGTGCCAGGTGCGCAGCAGATAGGCCGGGTCGTGGGCGGCGAAGGCGCTGTAGCGGGAGCGCATCAGCAGTTCGGCGGTGGGGGCCTCGGCCCCGCCCGTGTGGAAGCGGCCACAGCACGCGCCGTAGGCGGCGGGCAGCCCGCAGGGGCAGGGCGAGCCGGCGGTGAGGACCGGCGGGGCGGCGGGGGCGCGCCGGGGACGGGAGCTGCGTCGGGACATGCCCCCATTCTCCAGCGGCGCCCGCCCGGAGAACCAGCCGGGGCGCCCGGGCCCCGCGCCCGGTCCCGCGTCCGGGACGCCGGACCCCGCGCCTCAGCCCTGGCCCGTCCGGTGGTCCTGCTGCCGTGCGCGGGGCGGCGGGAAGACCGGGGCGCCGGGGCGGGTGGTGGTGACGCGGCGGGCACGGGCCAGCACCTCGGGCTCCACCGCCGCCAGCGCCTCGTCCGAGCCATGGGCCAGCAGCTCGGCCACGGCCTCCCCGAGCACGGTCCGCGCCTGGGCCGACCCCTGCCGCTCCGACCAGAGCGCGAGCAGCCGCTCCGGGCAGCTCGTGGCCGCGTGGGCGAAGGAGGCCTCCGCCCACGCCCGTACCGCCGTGTCCTCGCCGTGTGCCTCCAGCGCGGTGAGCGCGACCCGCGCCATCAGCCCCACACCGACCGTGTCGTGCGCCCCCGATTCGATGACGCCCAGGACCCGGCCGACCACCGCGGCCGGCAGCCGGGCCGCGTCGGTGGCGAGCTGGCCCAGGAGCAGCCGGGTCACACAGCGCTGCGAGGTGTCGTCGAGGCCGCTGCCCGGTCCGATGAAGGTGGCGCAGCGCTCGTACTGGGCGGCCAGCTCCTCCTCGGGCGCCCCGAGCCCGCTGGCGAGCCAGAGCGAGGTCAGCCCGTGGGCGACGGAGGTGGCGCTGCCGTCGGCGGTGCCCACGAAGGTGGTGACGGCCGGGGCCAGCCAGGTGAAGACGGGGTCGATGGCGTGGAGCACGATGGCATCGTCGGTGCCGGCGGAGACGGTCATCTTGTGGCGGATCTGGTCGGGGAAGGCATGAATCCAGCCGACGGTCCGGCTCCGGTCCTCGTGCGCCGGCCAGCGGCCGTGCAGCCAGTACACATCCACCGGCTCGGGCAGGTGCAGCAGGTCCTGGGCGGGCCGGATGTCGAGGTCCCGGTCCTCCCCGTCCCAGACCTGCCGGATGCTCAGCGCGAGGGCGAAGTCCGTCCACTCCGGCTCGGTGAGGGCGGCCCGCCAGAGCTGGACCCGCCGGTGCCACAGGGCCGCGCAGGTCTGGACGTCGGGGAAGAGCCTGCTGGCCCGGACTCCCCCGGTGACCAGCAGGGTGAGGATCAGCAGATTGGCGGAGTAGACGCCGTGGCGCGAGGCCGTGGACCGGACGGCGGGGCGGTAGCCGGCGTAGCGGTGCTCGGTGCGGTGGTGGTGGCCGGCGATCACGGTCAGCAGCAGCTCGCCGAGCCGGTGGCGGTCGCGGGCGGAGATCCGGCCGATCCGGGCACCGACGAAGCGGAGCATCTGCCGGGAGGAGAGCGGGGCGTACGACAGCAGGACGTACAGCAGGTCGTCGTCGACGGTGGTCCGGCCCACCGAGAGCGCGGGCCGCTGGTCGAGGAGCTGTTCGAGGAGCTGTACGGCGAGCCGGGCCGCGAGGTACTCGCCGAAGGTGGCGTGGAGGAACTCGTAGGTGGCGAGCCGGTGGTCGTCGCGGACGGCCTGGGCGCGCTGGACGAAGAAGAACCGGCCGAGGGCGATCTCCCCCTGGCCCAGCGGGGCGCGGAAGCCGTCCTCGGCGGGTTCGGGGCGGCCGAGGACGGCGGTGAGATCGGCCTCGGCCTCGGCGGTGGTGATCCACTGGCGGTGCCGGTTGAGCATCCCGAAGGAGATCAGGGAGAGCCGCTGGAGCTCCTGTCCGGCGCGCTGCCGCAGCTCCGCGTGCGTACAGGCGACGGCCGACTTGCTGACCTCGCGGACGGCGAAGGACTCCAGCAGCTCCTCGTACAGCTCGGCCTCGCCGAGGGGTTCGTCGCCGCCGGCGCCGCGCTGGAGGGCGTTGTCCGTGGCGTCGTAGAGGGCGAGCATCAGCAGCAGCAGCGGCTGGGAGGCCAGCGCCTGGTGGCGGTGGGCGACATCGGCGCTCAGCGGGCGCAGTCCGCGTTCGCAGAGCGACCGGGCGTTGAGGCGGTTCCACAGCTCCAGCCAGTGGCCGATCTGGGGGCGGCTGAAGGGTTCGAGCCGGAGCGCGACGGAGCCCTCGGGGTAGCGTGCCCGGTCGGCGACGGCGGTGCGGCTGGTGACGACCGCGAAGACCGGCCGGCCCTGGTCCGCCTCGCGCTCCTGGAAGCGGGCGACCCGCACCAGGAAGTCGGACTGGCTGACGCCGGTGGCCTGGAGGAGTTCGTCGAATCCGTCGAAGAGCAGCACCGGGACGGCGCCGCCGGCCGCCCGGACCAGCTCGGGCCAGGAGGCGCGTTCACCGGTGCCGGCGCGGACGGCGTGCTCGATCTGGTCCTGGATGTCGGCGTCGGCCGGGACCTCGCGCAGCACGATCCGCACCGGGAGGTATCCCGCGCCCGGCAGCCGGGCGGCGAGGATCTTGGTGAGGACGGACTTCCCGGCGCCGGGCTGGCCGAGGACGATCAGCGGTGCGGTGGTCGCGGCGATGGTGGTGAGGGTGCCCGCCAGGTACTCGGTGAGGTCGGAGCGCACGGGCACCGACTCCCACCAGCCCTCCTCGGCGGGGCCCTGGGGGCTGTCGAGCACCGGGCGCACCCGGAAGTCGGGGTCGACATACCCCTCGCCGAGGGTGGGCAGACAGACGCCGGCGGGGGCCTGCCCCTCGGACAGTATCGGCCGGGGCAGGGTGGCGCGGTAGCCGGTGGTGAGGGCCTCGGCGACCTGCCGCAGCGGGCTCGGCGGGCTCAGTCCGGCAAGGGCGGTCTCGATGCCGGTGAGCGCCCGGCGCAGAGCGACCCGGGTCGCCTGGTGCTCCGTCTGCCCGGACCAGAAGCCGAATTCGGGCACGTCCCGGGCGAGTTCGGTGTACAGCTCCTGATAGCGCTCCACGGCCTCCACGGCGAAGCCGCCATCGCCGAAGAGCTGATCGACGGCCTCGCGCTGCCGGTCGTCGAGTCCGTCCCAGACGGCGAGCCCCCGGACGAAGGAGGTGAGTTCGTCGCCGCGCGACCCGTACCAGCGGCGCAGTTCGCCGAGGACGGTCTCGTACGGGGTGTGGGGCGCGGGCTGGGGGGCGCCGGTGGTGAGCAGGGAGGCGAGGAGGTCGCGCCCGGCGCCGCCGGCGATGGTGAGCTGCTCGCCCCGGGTCAGCTCCAGCTCGTCCAGCCGGAACGGCAGGCTCCGGGTGCCGAGGGTGTCGAAGAAGGCGGTGATCACCAGCACCGTGTGGGCCGCCGCGATGCGTTCGGTGCGGGTGGCGCGGTCGGCACCGGCGAGGTGCTCGCGCAGACCGGCCGTCAGATCGCGGCCGAGCCGGAGAATCCGGCCGCGCGCGTCCAGGGCGTTGAGCACCACATCGCTGACTCCGCCGGTCGCCACGGTCAGCGCGCCGCCCAGTATCCGGTCGGCGGCGGCGAGACCCGCGCTGTCACCCGTCAGAATCGCCACCGCGTCGCTGTAGCCGACCAGTCGCCGTGCTCGCACCGCTACCCCTGACCTCGGCCGTCGTTGCCCTTCCGGTTTACCACGCGAATCACCTGTCTCGTGGTGAAATCGGTCGGATACGACACAGTGTGCCCGACCGGGTCCGGTCGGACACACCGTCGTACACCTCAGGAGCGGCCGCGGCTCCGGGGGTGGGCGTGACCCACCTGGATCTCGTCCACCCGGAGTTGGCGGTGGAACCGGGGCACGGTCTCCTTCGCCCAGGTGCTGTCGATGTCCAGTCTGATGTAGCGGGTCCGCAGCGTGCCGAGGTCGATGAAGCGGGTGCCCCGGGCGCTCTCCAGGACCGCGCTCCGCACGGGCGCGCCCCAGGTGGTGCCGTCGCGGCTGACGGAGACCCGGTAGTCCTTGATCCTGGCCGAGTCCTCGGCCCGGCCGAAGGTCTCCCGGCTGTGGGTGGGCGACCACTCCTGCTGGCTGACACCGAGATGGGTGACCTGCTTCACCCGGCCGAGGTCGAGCGTCACGGAGACCGGGACCTGGCCGTCGGAGTCCCAGTGGGCGGAGAAGTCGCCATCGCTCAGGGCGCTCGCCGGGAAGCCGGCCTTCGCGGAGGTGGCGGTGGCCCGCACCGACCGCGCGGGGTACACGCCCTCGCGGTCCGGGTGGGTGTCCACGGTGAGGACGGTGTCATAGGGGTCCCAGGCGGTGATGCCCTTGACGGTGACGGTGCCGTCCCGCTGGTCGAAGGCCAGGCGCTCGCCGGTGCGCAGATCGGTGACCCGGCGGACCCGGTGGCCGTTGTCGCGTATCCGCACCTCGTCCGCCGTGGCGGGCCGGGTCGTCACATGGACGTACTGGCGGGTGCGGTCCTTGGCGCTGACGGTGACATAGCCGTAGGCGCCGTCGTTCCAGGAGCCGGGCTGGAGGCCGCCGTAGCGGTAGCCGCCGCCGTGGACGCCGGAGAGCGACTTCCAGATCGGCGGGAGGTACTCCTTCATGAAGTCGGTGAACTTCTGCTGCTGCGGCGGGAAGGTGCCGTTCACCCGGGCGGTGAGGTTCATCAGCGATTTGATGGAGGTGCCGGCGTTGGCGGCGTAGCGGCCGACGTTGAGTCCGGTGGAGACGGGCCGGTCCTGGCCGTCGTACCACCAGGCGCCGGTGTCGGGGACCTTGTAGCAGGACTCGGTGAGCCGGGGCATGGGGGTCCAGATCGCCGACGGCTGGTCGTAGGCCGGGGTCATCCCGGTCTTCTGCTCATGGGACACCATGTCCATGATCGCGGTGTCCTCGTTGTTGTTGCTGAGGGTCATGTCCGGGCGGCGCTCCCGGATCTGCTCGTAGAGCCGGTTCTGCTCCCAGTACTCGTTGTCGTTGTCGATCCAGAAGCCGGAGAGCCGGGGGTATCCGGCCATGACCTCGAAGAAGAGGTCGTAGGAGAACTCGCCGAAGCCGGGCCGGGTGGTGAGGTCGACCTCCTTGCCCTTGTGGGCGGAGTAGGCGGCGGAGTCCAGGGTGTTGAAGCCCTGTTCGCTGTGCCACTTGGGGTCGTCGGTCATATAGAGGATGACCTCGACGCCCTTGGCCCGGGCTGCGGTGATCAGCTCACCGAGGATGTCGCGCTCGGTGGCGCAGCTGCCGGGGATCTTCGACGGCCAGGGGCGGGCGTAGCCGAGCCGGGAGTGGAAGGTGGCGAGGACGATATAGCTCGCCCGGAGCTTCCTCGCCTCGTCGACCCAGTAGCCGGCGTTCCAGCCGCCGTCCGTGACGGACTTCTCCCAGGCGCGGCAGTCCTGGTGCATCGGGCGGGTGAACATGCCCCAGTGGAGGAAGAGTCCGGCGGTGGAGTTCCGCAGCATCCTCTGCCGGGCCGGGTGGGCGGGATCGGTCGCGGAGGGGCGGGAGGCCGGGAGATCGGCGGGGCCGGCCGCCCGGTCGGGGGTCCGGGCCGCCGGGGCCTGCGGGGCGGGGCTCCGGAGGGCGGGGCTCTGCGGGGTCGCGGCGGAGGGCGCGGAGAGCAGCAGCCCGCCGAGCAGGGCCAGGACCGCCGCGAGCACGATCGCGGGTGTCCGGTGTCTCATGGGTGCACCACCTCGGTTCCATTGACGAAGACCTGACGGATGGTCAAGTCACGGGTGAAGCCGATGACATGGGGCTGGGTGATCCCGGTGAACCGGCAGCGCTCGATGTGGACACCGGTGAAGGGATCGGAGTCGAGCCCTTCGAGGCTGATGGCGCGCCGGGCGCCGTCGTGGACCATGTCCTCGATCCTGATGTTGCGGATGACGGCGGGCCGGGTGCCCTGCTGGCCGGCGTAGCGCGTGGTGAGGTAGATGCAGTCGCGGTCGATCGCCCGGCCGGTGAACCTCCTCACGTACACCCCGTCGATGAAGCCGCCGCGCTTCTTGTTGGTCTTGATGAAGACCGGGTGGCGGGGGTTGTACCGCCCGGGGAAGTCCAGCGGGTTGATCCGGCAGTCCTCGGCGAAGACCCCGCTCACCCCGCCGGACATCTCGCTGCCGACGGCGATCCCGCCCCAGCGGCCGGAGAAGACACAGTTCCGTACGACGATGTTCCGGCTCGGCACACCGACCCGGATGCCGTCCTCGTCGCGCCCCGACTTGACCGCGATGGAGTCGTCCTCGGTGTGGAAGCGGCAGCCGGTGATGAGCATGTCGGAGGTGCACTCGGGGTCGACGCCGTCGCTGTTGTTGATCCGGCCGATGACATCGACGTCCCGGAGGGTGACATTGCGGCAGAGCACGGGGTGGATGGTCCACATGGGCGGTTCGAGGACCGTGATGTCCCGCATCAGGATGTTGCGGCAGCGGTAGAACTGGATCATGTTGGGCCGCAGATGGTGGCCGGCGCCGAAGACGCGCTCCTCGACCGGGACGCCCTCGGTGCCCATGCGGCGCAGCTCCGCCTGGTCGGCCAGGGCGTTTCCGCCGGGGTCGCGCCAGCTCTTCCAGGGGCCGTCCATGCCCTGGCCGTCGAGAGTGCCCCGGCCGGTGATGGCGAGGTCGTGCTGGCCGTGGGCGTGGATGAAGGAGGAGTAGTTGTAGCACTCGGTGCCCTCCCAGCGGGTGAGCACCACGGGCAGATAGTCGGCCGGGTCGGTGGAGAAGAGGACGGTGGCGCCCTCCTCCACATGGAGTTCCACCCGGCTCAGCAGCCGGATCGCACCGGTGAGGAAGCGGCCGGGCGGGACGACGACCCGGCCGCCGCCGGCCCGGTGGCAGGCGGTGATCGCGGCCCGGAAGGCCCCGGTGTTCTTGGTGGTGCCGTCGCCGACGGCACCGTACCGGGTGATGTCGAAGCGCCGCCGGGGGAAGCGCGGGGGCCGAATCCGGGCGAGGATCGCGGGGACGCGGTCCCAGGGGTCGCGGGCGAGCCGGGCGACGGTGGTCTCGGCGGCCCGGACCGTGCCGGCGCCGATCGAGGGCGGCAGGAGCGCGGCGGCGGTCACCGTGCCCGCGCCACTGAGGAGACAGGCCAGGAGGGAGCGTCTGCCGAGGGGGCCCACGGCGGTCACCTCCCGGTCGCCGGGCGCGGGACGGCGATCATGCCGTAGCGGTCCCAGCCCTGGGAGATGCGGGTGAGGTACTTGTCGGCCTCGGCGGCGTCCCGAATCCAGTCCCACTCGCCGGTGGCCGCCTTGTCGGGGCGGGCGCGCATCTCGGCGGCGACGGACTGCGAGGCGTCGAGCCCGGCCCAGATGAGCCGTCGCAGGGCCTCGGTCCGCCGCTCGGGGCCCTGGACCCAGATCCGGTAGCCGAAGTAGGCGGTGGTGATGGCCTCGTGCAGCCGGGCGGTGAGCAGGGTGCGCTCGAAGTGGTGGCTGAGCTGCTGGTAGTGGGCCGGGGAGAGGTCCGGTTCGGCGCGCCGGATGTCGCGCAGCGCGGCCCGGGCCATCGCGACTCCGTACGCCTTCTCCTTGCGCACATCGCGGAGGTAGGCGTGGTTCATCGTGTTGCGGTCGGTGAGCCAGCCGTTCGCGAGGACATGCGGGTTCTCGCGCTTCATCGTGGCCGAGGTCTTGCAGTAGGCGGGCGCGAGATGCTCGATCACCCCGGTCCAGAAGTGGTAGGTCCTGTCGACCGTGTGGCGGACCCGGGTCACCGGCGGGTCGATCCACTTGCCCGAGATGCTGCGGTCGTAGCTGGAGCAGTACGGGTCGTAGTCCAGCCGGGAGTGGTTGGCGTTGTTGGTGCCCAGGGTGTACATGACCGAGGTGACGATGGCGTGCGACCGGGCGAGCGCGGCGCCGACCCGGCGGGCCGCCCTGGCGCCGTAGGCGCGGGCGGCGAACTCCCGGTACATGGCTCCGGGCCGGGCCCCGCGGTCGCGGTCGGCGCGGGCGAGCGCCCAGAGGTTGATCTCGGTGGGGGTGCCGATGATCCTCGACTCCCGGTACCGGTCGGTGCGCGCCACATAGCCGATGACATTGCGCTGTTTCTGGTAGTAGCGCATCCGGTCGACATGGTCCTCGGTGAAGGCGTTGGCGATCTTCCCCTGCCCGTGGTACTCGCCGGTGGCGTCGTACTCGACGAGGACGGGCCGCTTGATCCGGGTGACGGTGGTGTCCACGGGGTGGGTGAGGAAGAAGTCGTGCGGCATCGCCTTGATCATGACCTTGGCGGCCCGGTTCTCGACCAGGTCGATGGCCTTGATGGTGCGCTCCATCTCCTCGGGGAAGTAGCCGAAGGTGCGCAGATAGAGCCCGAGTCCGCGCTCCTCGTCGACCACGTCGGCGACCTGGTCGACGAGGTGGGCGAGTTTGGCCTCCTCGGTGGTGAGCCGGGTGGAGTGCTGGCGCTCCACCCGGGCCCCGGTCTCGATGAAGGTCAGCACCACGGAGTCGATGTCGGGGACCAGGTCGAGCATCTCCCGGTAGTCGTCCTTGAACCACTCCCAGAACGCGGGGTTGTCGAGGTCGATGGTGCCGCCGGGCCCGGTGCGGAACTCGGCCGGGTAGTAGTCGAGCGGATAGAGGGCGTGATCCCAGATCGCGACCTCCCCGATGCCCGCGCGATGGGCGGCGGCGGTGATCCGGTTGGCCTGGTCGCGCCGCTTCTGCTCCCGCACCTGCCGCAGGTCGTGGACGATGTGGTGGCTGATCTGGAGGTGGTTGATCCGGTACGAGGGGGCCGCGGCGACCACGTCGTCGGCGCCCCGGTCGCTGTCGGAGAGGATGGTCCAGCCGCGCACGGCGGAGCCGGTCCCCGACGGCTCCGCCGTGCCGGCCCGCGCCCCGGCGGCCGGGCCGGGGCCGTCGGCGGCTCCGGCCCCAGGGCCGGAGGCTTCGGTGGGCTGGACGGCCCCGGCGAGGGCGAGCACGGCCGCCGCCAGCAGCGTCACCCAGCGTTTCATTATCATGCTCATGACACCTCCACCCCGTTCACGGACACCTTGTGCCGGGTCAGGCCATCGGTGAAGACCACCGAGTCGGGGCCGCGCACCGAGGTGAAGACCGAGCGCGCGAGATGGACCCCGCTCAGCCGGTCGCTCTCCAGGCCCACCAGATGGAGCACCGCGCGGGCCCCGTCGATCCGCGCGTCGGTGAAGTGGACATCGCGCACGGCGACCGGATGCGTACCCCCTTCGCCGTTGTTGTAGTTCATGTTCACGAAGACGACATCGCGCTCCACCCCCTGCCCGCTGAAGCCCCGGACGTACACCCCCTCGACGGCGCCGCCGCGCTTCTTGCTCGCCTTGATGTAGAGGGGGTACTTCACCGGATAGTGGCCCGGGAAGTCGGGCGGGTTGATCCGGCAGCGCTCGGCGAACACCCTCCGTACGCCCCCGGACATCTCGCTGCCGACGGTGATACCGCCCCAGCGGCCGGAGAAGTCGCACTCCTGCACCACGATGTCCGTGCTCGGGACACCCACCCGGTGCCCGTCCTCGTCCCGTCCGGACTTCACCGCGACACAGTCGTCATTGGTGTTGAACCGGCAGCCGGTGACATGGACGAAGCTCGACGCCTCCGCGTCGACCCCGTCGGTGTTGTACAGCAGGCTCTCCACGGTGATCCCCCGGACCGTCACATTGGTGCAGAGCACCGGGTGCACAGTCCACATCGGCGGGTCCACGATGGTCAGATCGCTGATCAGCACGTCCCGGCAGCGGTTGAACTGCACCATCTTGGGGCGCAGATGGTGGCCGGCGCCGAAGACCCGGTCCGCGACCGGAACGCCCTCGCTGCCCATCCGGCGCAGCAGCCGCTGATCGGGCCCCTGGAGGGAGCCGGTGCGGTACCAGCTCTCCCATGGGCCCAGCCGCGCCTGGCCGTCGAGTATCCCCGCCCCGGTGACGGCGACCCGGCGCCGGCCGTAGGCGTAGATGAAGGGCGAGTAGTTGTAGCACTCGGTCCCCTCCCAGCGGGTGCGGACCGCGGGGAGGTAGTCGGCCGGGTCGGGGCTGAAGGCGAGGATGCCGCCCTCGCTGACATGGAGATCCACCCCGCTGCGCAGATGGATCGCCCCGGTGACGAACCGGCCGGCCGGCACCAGCACATGGCCGCCGCCCGCCCGGTGGCAGGCGGTGACCGCCGCGCGGATCGCGGCGGTGTTCTTGGTGGTGCCGTCGCCGACGGCGCCGTACCGGGTGATGTCGAACCAGCGCCGGGGGAAGCGCGGGGGCCGGATCCCGGCGAGGATGCGCGGGACCTGACTCCAGCCGTCCCCGGCCGGGGCGGCCGGGCCGTTGGGCAGCGCGTCGGCGGCGCCGGAGGCGACGGCGGGCAGTGCGGTGCCCGCCGCCAGCGCTCCGCCGGCCCTGAGGGCCGAACGACGCGAGGGGTGCGGATGCATGACACGTCACCTCTCCACAGATGGTGCCGGGTGGGGGTCAGCCGGTGGTCCGGTCCTCCTTCACCCGGGTCACCAGCTGGGTCGGATTGACGAACCGCAGCGCGATCACCAGCAGCACCAGCATCGACAGCGTGTACATCACCGCCATGGCGTCGATGGACTGCTGGGTGCGGATGCCCGCGGAGAACACCGCGTAGTAGAGCGCCACGATCAGGGTCTGACTGTCGGGTCCCGCGGTCAGGAAGGTCAGCTCGAACATGCCGACGGTCCTGACCAGGACGAGAACGGAGGCGGCGAGGATGCCCGGCACCAGCAGCGGGGCGAGAATCCGCAGCAGCACGGAGGAGGTCCGCGCCCCGCACATCCGGGCCGCCGCCTCGATCCTCGGATCAATCTGCTCGATGAACGGGGTCATCGTCAGCACCACGAAGGGCACCGAGGGCACCAGATTGGCCAGCACCACTCCGGTGAGCGTGCCGGCGAGCTGGAACTTGTAGAGCACGGTCGCCAGCGGAATGCCGTAGGTGATCGGCGGGACCAGGATCGGAAGCAGGAAGAGCAGCAGCACCAGCCGCTTCCCGGGGAAGCCGCGGCGGGCGAGCGCGTAGGCCGCCGGCACCCCGAGCACCACCGAGACGGCCACCACCAGCACCGAGACCAGTGCCGTGGTCCAGAAGACCTGGCCGAGACCGAACTCGCGCCAGGCCGAGCCGTACCACTTCACCGTCCAGCCGTCCGGCAGCCAGCTGGTGAACCAGCGGGTGCCGAAGGAGTCCACCAGCGGGACCCCGACGACCCCGGCGAGATGGACGAAGAAGAAGCCGAAGACCAGCACCGTCACCCAGGTGCCGGGCCGTCCGGCCCGGCGGCGCCCTCCCGGCGGCCGGGCGGGGGCCGTCATCCCTTGCCTCCCGTCGAGCCCCGGTAGAGCAGCGAGCGCCAGCCGAGCACCACGAGCACCACCGCCGTCATCACGGCGGCCATCACCATCGCGATGGCCGAGCCGAGGGAGTAGTCGAACTTCTGGAAGGCCGCCTGGTACGCCTCGATCGAGATCACATGGGTCTCCCCGCGCGGATCTCCCACCAGCTGCGCCGACGGGAACACCGCGAAGGCCAGGACGAAGGAGAGACAGAAGGTGATCGCCAGGCCGGGGGCGAGCAGCGGCAGCAGCACATGCCGGAAGCGCTGCGGCCGGTTCGCGCCCAGGGTCGCCGCCGCCTGCTCCAGGCTGGGGTCGATCCCGGTCAGATAGGAGAGGGTGAGCAGATACGAGAACGGGAACCCGGTGATCACCAGCGAGGCGAACACACCCCAGTAGGTGTGGACCAGCACGAGCGGGTCGTCGATGACCCCGGTCGCCAGCAGGGCCTTGTTCAGCCAGCCGTTCGGCCCGAGATAGCCCAGCAGCCCCTGCGCGGTGAGGACCGTGCCCAGGGTGATCGGCATGACCAGCAGGGTGGTGATCAGCCGCCGTCCCCGGAAGGGGCCCCGGGTGCGGAAGGCCACCGGGACGGCGGCGAGGCAGTTCACCAGCGCGACCGGGACGGCCAGC
The DNA here is from genome assembly GCF_053594535.1 of Streptomyces sp. NPDC001889. Lineage (NCBI taxonomy): Bacteria > Bacillati > Actinomycetota > Actinomycetes > Kitasatosporales > Streptomycetaceae > Streptomyces > Streptomyces sp. NPDC001889. The sequence continues at coordinate 4,191 of NZ_JBSFER010000028.1, read as the reverse complement.
CGGAGCGTGAGCCAGACCGTCTCGCGCAGATACGGGTCCGAGAGGAACTCCCGGTAGTTGGCGAGCGCTCCCCCGCCGCGCGGCGGCTGGAAGGAGAGCTGGAGCCCGTAGAGGAAGGGGTAGCAGAAGAGCAGCGCGAGAAAGACCGCCCCGGGGAACAGCAGCAGCAGGACGCGGTCCACACCGCGCTCCGCGAGCCGGTGCCGCAGCGCGGGCCGGGCCGCTCCCGGCGGGGCCGCCGTCACGGGGTGCCCGCCGTGGCGCGCGGGGCGGTGCCGGACGGACGGGCGGGGTCCGCGCCGTCCCCGGCGAAGACGAGCACCCGCTCCGGGGCCGCGGTCAACTCCACCGCGTCCCCCGGGGCGAGGGCGCGCGGGGTGCGGAAGTGGACCGGCCCGCCGCCGCCGAGCCGGGCCCGCACGGCGAACTCGCGGCCGTGGTACTCCACGACCTCCACGACGGCCGGGACGCGCCCGGGGGGCGGGGCGTCCGCGCTGCGGCTGCCGGGGGTGCCGGTCCCCGCGACCGTCAGATCCTCCGGCCGCAGCGCCGCGACCCCGGCGCTCCCCGCCGTGAGCCCGCCCCGGTCCACACCGGTCAGCTCCGCCGCGCCCAGCCGGAGCGCCAGCCGCCCGCCCGGCCGCGTTCCGGTGACGGTGACCGGCAGCATGTTGCGGTAGCCCATGAAGGAGGCGACACAGCGGTTCGCGGGGTGCCCGTAGACCTCCTCGGGGGTGCCGGTCTGCTGGGTCACCCCGTCGCGCAGCACCACCAGCCGGTCGGCGAGGGAGAGCGCCTCCTCCTGGTCGTGGGTGACATAGACGGTGGTGAGACCGAGGCTCTGGTGCAGCCGCCGGATCTCGGTGCGCATCTCCAGCCGGAGGGCGGCGTCCAGGTTGGAGAGCGGTTCGTCCATCAGCACCAGCCGGGGTTCGAGGACGATGGCACGGGCGATGGCGACCCGCTGCTGCTGGCCCCCGGAGAGCTGCCCCGGCCGCTTGTGCGCGTGCCCGGTGAGCTGGACCAGACCGAGGGCGCGGTCGGTGCGCCGGAGCAGCTCCGCCCGGGGCACCTTCGCCATCCGCAGCCCGAAGGCGATGTTGCCGCGGACCGTGAGATGCGGGAAGAGCGCGTAGTTCTGGAAGACCATGCCGAATCCGCGCCGCTCGGGCGGGACCCGGTCGATGCGCTCGCCGTCGAGCAGGATCTCGCCGCCGGTCAGCGGCAGCAGCCCCGCCAGACAGTTCAGGGCGGTGGACTTGCCGCAGCCGGACGGCCCGAGGAGGGCGATGAACTCGCCGCCCGCGATGTCGAGCCGCAGGTCGCTGAGGGCGGCGTGGCGGCCGAAGCTGCGGGAGACCCTGTCCAGCCTGAGCGTGCCGAAACGGGACATCATTCCCCTGCTCTCCGATGAGTCCGGGTCTTCTCCATGGACCGGTCCGGGCCGGCCGGACCTCCACGGGCTCCGGTTCCGGCCGCCCCGGAACGCGCCGCGGGTGGGCGTCAGCCGCCCGCGACCTCGCGGTTCCACAGGTCGAAGGCCTTGACCTGCTGCTCCGCCGGGAGCGAGGGCTTCTTCGGGAACCGCTCGATCCACTGGTCGAACTCCGGAACCCCGAACTCCTCGATGGTCCTGCGGGACTTCCCGGGGGCCATCTCCAGCGGTACGCCCTTGATCGCCGGGCCGGGGTAGAAGTACCCCTCGTCGTAGGCCTTGGCCTGCTGTGCGGGGGTGAGCATCCAGTTGATCAGCTTGAGCGCGGCGGACATGGTGTCGGCGCTCACGCCCCGGGGGACCACCGCGTACTGGGCGTCGGTCACCCAGGTCATCCCGTCGAAGCGGCCGGCCCTGACCTTCTTCGGCACGGTGCCCAGCGCGCGCGGGTTGATGTACCAGCCCGTGGTGGTCATGATCATGTCGTGGCTGCCGGAGGCCAGGTTCTTCATGGTCTCGGTGGTCCCGGAGCCGTAGACCCCGACGTACTTGTCCAGCTCCTTGAGGTACGCCCAGGTCCTGTCCCACCCCGCGACCGGGTCCAGCGGGTCCTTGTCGCCGAGCAGATAGGGCAGGCCCATCAGAAAGGTCCGCCCGGGGCCGGAGTTGGCCGGATCGGCGTACTGGAACCGCTTCGGATGCTCCTTGGCCCAGGCCAGCAGCTCCTGCGGGGTCCGGGGCGGGTTCTTCACCCTGTCGGGGTCGTACTGGAAGAGGGGGCCCGAGGGGTAGTAGACGACCGCGGTCCCCTTGCCCTGGGCGAGCTTCTGCATCTCGGCCGCGGGCTCCAGATAGTCAGGGGTGCCGATCGCCGCGGAGTGCTCCGCCAGGGAGCTCCAGAGGTTCTGCGAGAGCCCGGCCGCCAGGCCGTCGGTGCCGGTGAGGACGAGGTCGATCTGCACCCGCCCCGCCTGCTGCTGTGCCTTGATCTTTCCGGCGAGGTCGGGGGCCGGGGCCTTGGAGTAGGTCACGTCGCCGACGATGTCCGGGTGCTTCTCGGCGAACTCGTCGATCATCCCCTGGGTCAGCTGGAGATTCCCGGCGACATCGAGGATGTCGAGGGTCACCGGCTTGGCGGGCCGGTCCGGGATCTTCCGCGGCGTCCGGTCGCCGGAGCCGGAGTCCCCGGAGCCGGGTGCGCCGCAGCCGGCGACGGCCACCGCCAGCAGAAGTCCCGTGAGCGCGAGCCTTGCTGAACGGTGGCGCAGTAATCGGGACATGGCGTGAGACACCCCTCTGGTGAGACGGCTCCCCGGGCGATGGGTGAGATAGCGCTTACTCGGCCCTGTGCCCGAACAAGGTCCACCCCACCCGGTGCCCTGTCAAGAGAGTGCGCCGGTGGAACTGCGGACCCGCAGCTCAACAGGGATGGTTTCGGGCTCGATGTCCTCGTCGCCGCTCATGATCCGGCCCAGTGCCTCGCCCGCGGCCTGGCCCAGCCGGTCGCGCGGAACCGCTACCGTCGTCAGAGGCGGAGCGGAGAATCGAGCCATGTCTATCTCGTCGAATCCGGTGAGCGACATGTCCTCGGGCACTCTCACTCCCAGCTCCGAGAAGCGGGCGAGCACCCCGAGGGCCACGAAGTCGTTGTAGGCGATCACGGCGGTCGCGCGGGTGTCCAGGGCCGCGGGGGCACCGGCGTACCCCTCGTCCGTGGTCGAGCCGCAGGGCACGGTGACGACTTCGAGGCCGAAGGCCTCGGCGCCCGAGAGGGCGCGCAGCCGCTCGCTGTTGGCCCAGGCGTGCGCGGGCCCCTCCAGATAGACGACGCGGCGGTGGCCGAGCCGGGCGAGATGGCCGCAGAGCGCCATGATCCCGCGGAAGAAGTCGACCGTGATCGAGTGCAGGGCGAGGCCCGGCACCTGGCGGTTGGTCACCAGCACCGGCGTGGACCGGCCGGCCATGGCGGCGAGGTCCGCGCGGGGCATCCGGGGCGAGCAGAGCAGCAGCCCGTCGGCGTACCGCAGCAGGTCCTCGGTCAGCTCCCGCTCCACCGACGGGTCCTCGTTGGAGTCCATGACCAGGACCCGGCCGCCGGCGTCCCGGGCGACGACGGAGACCGACTTGATGATGTCGTGGAAGTAGGGATTGGCCAGATCCGGTACGAGCACCCCGATGGTGCCGGACCGGCCGCGCGCCAGCCCCTGGGCGGCGGCGCTCGGCCGGTAGCCGAGTTCGACGATGGCGGCGCGGACCCGCTCGGCGAGGCCCGGGGCGACCGTGTCCACCCCGTTGAGCACCCGGGAGACGGTCGCCACGGAGGCCCCGGCCTCCCGGGCGACATCGGCGATCGTGGCCCTTTTCGCGCGCTTCGAGGCAACCATCGGTCCGCTCTCCTTCGGGGCACTCTGCTTGCGCACGGTTGTCCGCAAGGAGTGAGAAACCGGTTTCTCGCTCCAGGAAACTAGCAGAGTCCGGGGCGCGCCGGACCGGTCCCGGCAGGAAGGAACCCTGGCCGGGGGCCTGTTGGGGCCCGGACGCCCGGCGTGCGGGGCGCGGGCGCGGGGCGTGCGACGCACGGGCGGAGCGCGCGGGCGGAGCGCGCGGGCGGAGCGCGCGGGACACGGGTGCGGGTGCGGGGCACGGGTGCGGGTGTGCGCGGCCGGATGGGATCATCCGGCCGCTCGGGGAAGGGCAGCCCGAACAGACCCATGGCGCCCATCTCGGCGACGATCTCGTACGGGAACTCATGGCGC